>JANYJN010000273.1 GCA_025358475.1 Candidatus Solibacter sp. | reverse complement strand
CCCAGACTGCGCATCACCTTGTGCGGCTGCACTTCGTAACCCAGCAGGTATCGCGGGCAGAATTCGGTGCAGTAGCTGCACTGGTCGCAGGCCGATCTGCCGATGTGCGCCATCTCCGAAGTCGAGCGCGTCTTGCGCGTCAACAGATAGTGATCGCGCGGCAGTAGAATCAGGCCACCCGTCGTCTTCGTCACCACATCGTCCAAGTCGAATGTCAGCGTGCCCATCATCAGGCCGCTGATGAATACTCCGAAGTCATCCACCGTCGCTCCGCCGGCGCGCGTAATCAGGTCGCGGAACGTCGTGCCCACCGGAACCCAGAACGACTTCGCCTCTTTGACCGCTCCGGTCACCGAGAGGAACTTCTCCGTAACCGGAATATCGCGCTCCGCAAGGCTGACGTTGTACAGCGTCTCCACGTTGTTGACCACGCAGCCCACCTGCAGCGGGATGCCCGCCGGCGGAATCAACCGGCCCGTGGCGGTGTACACCAGTTCGTATTCGTCGCCGGAGGGGTAGAAATCCCCCAGCATCACGAACTCGATGCGGTCGTCCCGCAGACTGTGCTTCAACGCCTCAAGCGATTCCGCGTTCTTCGTCTTGATGCCGAACTTGCCCTGGCGCGCGCTGGTGGCGTCTATCATCGCTGTCATCCCCGCCAGAATCTCCCCGGGGAAGTGCTTCATCAACTCGGCGTCCTTGTGGAGCAGCGGCTCGCACTCGGCACCGTTAGCGATCATGAATTCCACTGGAGACTGCGCTTTCACGTAGGTGGGGAATCCGGCCCCGCCGGCGCCCACCACACCGTACTCGCGCAACTTCTCGCTCAGCATAAGCTCCAGGATAACAGGCCAGAGCGAGGTGCTCCGGGCTGGTCCCAGGGTTTCCAGAGCGCCGCGGTGACAGTGGCGCCACGGCCGCCGCGCGGGCTGCACCTAAGGGGTACAATTCAAGTTCATGCGCCCCAGATCGCCGCTTCGCAATGCGCTGGAGTACGGTGCGGCCATCGTTGCGCTTGCATCTTTGCAGTGGGCGCCTCGCAAGCTGGCGTTCGCGCTGGCGCGCGTCTACACCCGTCTGCTCGACCTCGGGATTCCGCGGTTGCGGCGGGTGGCGCGGCGCAATCTGGCGATGGCGCTGCCCGAGTTCACCCCGCAACGCCATGCCCAAATCGTCGATGGAGTGTTCCGCTCCATCGCCCGGATTCTGGTCGCCTTCGCCAAGTTTCCGGCCATCCGGCGGGGTTATTTGGGGCAGTGGATCCGCCTCGAAGGGGGCGAGTACTTCGACCAGGCGCGGCAGGCAGGGCGCGGCGTGCTGGTGGCCACCGCGCACCTCGGCAACTGGGAGTTGAGCGCCTTCGCGCACGCGTTGATGACCGCGCCCATGAATGTGGTGGTGCGGCCGCTGGACAATCCTCTGATCGACGCCCTCGTGGAACGCCGGCGGGCGCTCACCGGCAACCGGCCCATCGGCAAGAAGCATTTCGCGCGCGCCATTTTGAAGGCGCTGGCCGCCAATCAGGCGGTCGGTATTCTGATCGATCAAAACGCCGCCCTCGAAACCGGCGTCTTCGTAGATTTCTTCGGCATCCCGGCTTCGGCGGGTACGGGCTTCGCCAAGTTCGCGGCGCATAGCGGGGCGGCGGTGGTCCCCGGCTTCGCGCTGTGGAGCGAAGTGGAGCAGCGCTACGTGCTGCGCTTCTATCCTCCCCTGCCTATGACCGGCGATGCGCTACGCGATACCCAGACGCTGCACTCCAAGCTCGAAGAAGTCATCCGGGAATATCCCGACCAGTGGCTTTGGATTCACCGCCGCTGGAAAACCCGCCCGCCCGGAGAGGCATCGCCGTACGAAAGCGCACCTCCGCTGGGCAGCCCGCGAGTTGTAGTATCGTGAAACTGGAACTCCAGCTCCTATGATCCGGCTTGAACGATCACCGTTGTACGGAAGTGTAGTTGCACTGGCTCTTACAGCGGTCGCCCTGTTGATCTCCCTGCAATTGCGGTCATACCTGGAGCCGGACATCTTTCTGCTGTTCCTGGTGGTGGTGTGGCTGAGCGCCTGGTATTACGGGCTCATCGTCGGACTAGTCGCGAGCGCGGCATCGGCGCTGGCGCTGCTGGTTTTCTTCTTTGCGGGCGTGACCGGATTCTGGGGGGCGAGCGTGCGGCTTGGGTCGTTCCTCGGGATCGCGGGCATGATCATCTGGATGACGGCGGAGTGGCGCGAGAGCCGCCGCGTGCTGGACTCCACGCTGGCAGGCATCGGCGATGCGGTCCTGGCCACGGATGAGGATGGGCGGATCGCGTTTCTGAATCCGGTCGCCGAAGCGCTCACCGGGTGGAGCGGCCGGGATGCGCGCAAGAAGGCCGTGGTGGACGTTCTCCGGCTGATGGACGAGCGTACCAAGGAAGCCATCGAAAATCCCCTGATGCGGGCCCTGCGCGAACGCGCCACGGTGACCTTTAGCGAGCACACCACCCTGATTTCGCGCAGCGGCGCCGAGGTCCCGGTGGAACTGAGCGCGGCGCCGGTGCGCGGCGATTCGGGCGATCTGCGCGGGGCCATTCTGGTGTTCCGCGATATCGGCAAGCGCCGCCAGTTCGAGGAGCAGGCGTCGCACGCCAACAAGATGGAAGCCGTGGGGCGGCTGGCCGGCGGCGTGGCGGGCGATTTCAACAACATGCTGACCGTGATTGCGGGTTACGCGGAATTGCTGCGCGAAGAAGTTCCCGCCGACAGCCCCACGCGCAAGTTCGTGGACGAGATCGTTTATGCCGGGAAACGCGCGGCATCGCTCACCGAGCGCCTGCTGGCCTTCAGCCGCGGCAGCGGAGCGCAACCCCTGGTGCTGGATTTGAACCTGACGCTGTCCAACATGGAGCCCATGCTGCGACGCCTGCTCGGCCAGAATATCGAACTCCTCCTGCTCACCGCCCCCGGGTTGGGACGAATCAAGGCCGATCCCACGCAGATTGAGCAGGTGATCGTCAACCTGGCGGCCAATGCGCGCGATGCCATGCCGAACGGAGGCAAGCTGGTCGTCGAGACCGCCAATGTGGATCTGGCGGAGCAGTCCGGCGAGCGCCTGGGCATGAAGCCAGGCCCGTGTGTGATGCTGGCGGTCAGCGACAACGGCATCGGTATGGATCAGGCGACGCGCTCGCGCCTGTTCGAGCCGTTCTTCACCACGAAAGCGCCCGGCCAGGGCAACGGCCTCGGGCTTTCCACTGTGTACAGCGTCGTCAAGCAGGCCGAAGGACAGGTGACGGTTTACAGCCAGCCCAATTGCGGAACCATCTTCGAGGTCTACCTGCCGCGAGCGACAGGACCCGTCATCGAGCAGGTGTGCGCCCGGCCGCTCATGGGGTCGGAGACCATTCTGCTAGTCGACGATGAAGAAGGCGTACGCAAGCTCTGCAGCGCGGTGCTCGAATCCAACGGTTACAACGTGCTGGAGGCCAGCGACGCACAGTCCGCGCTGGCCGCGTACGATAAGAACGGACACAAGGTGGACCTGCTGCTGACCGACGTCGTGATGCGGCAGATGAACGGATTCGAACTCGGTCGCGCACTAGCGGAACGTACTCCGCATCTGAAGATCCTCTACATGTCCGGATATCGCGACCAGGCGGATGGGGGGAACCCGCACCAAGTGCCGGTTACCTTCCTGAACAAGCCATTCACGCCGGATGCACTGCTGGCCAAAATCCGCGAAGTGTTGGACGCCGAATCCGAGCCGCGACCGTAACGCGCCTCTATTCCAAATGCTCCCCGGTGGGATAAGTGGCAAGTCAGGAATCGCCCTCCCACTGGAATACCCCGAAACGTTCGTGATATAACTGTCACCAAGGTTTCAAAGAGGAGGGCTGGGCAATGGCTGCTGGCACAACGATTACCAACTGGTTTGGCGACCTGATTTCACACCCGCGCGTCGTGGTGGAGGCCGCTTCGGCCGACGACATCGTCAGAATCCTGAAGGATCCGGACCACTATCCATCGCCCGTGCGCGCGGTAGGCTCCAACCACTCCACCGCCCCGGTCGGCGTTGCCGAAGGCGGCACCCTGATCAAGATGTCCCGGATGAACCGCATCCTCGAAATCGGCACGGATACGGTCACCGTGCAGGCTGGCGCCATCGCCATCGATGTGGCCCACGAACTCCAAAAGCACGGTATGCAGTTCTACGTCAATACGGAGATCGGCAGCCTTTCGGTGGGCAGCGCGTCCTGCGCCGGCACCAAGGACGCTTCCATGCCCGGCGAGTACGGGCAGGTGGGGTCTTACATCACGCGCATTAAGATGGTGCTGCCCTCGGGCGAATTGCTGGAAGCCTCGGACCTCCAGCCGGACCTGATCCAGAAGGTGCGCTCGTGCTACGGAACGTTCGGCATCGTCTACGAGGCCACGTACCGCATCCGCCCGATCATCCCCATGGCGGTGCGGCACGAAACCTTCCCGCTCGGCGACTTCCTCGCAAAACTCCCCGCGTTGAAAACCTCCGG
Organism: Candidatus Solibacter sp.; assembly: GCA_025358475.1. GTDB lineage: Bacteria > Acidobacteriota > Terriglobia > Bryobacterales > Bryobacteraceae > Solibacter. The sequence continues at coordinate 4,308 of JANYJN010000273.1, read as the reverse complement.
CGAATCGCTGATGTACTACATGTTTCCGTACCAGGACTTGATCACGGTGGAATTCCGCCACTACAATCCGGGCGCCACCGGCGATCCCGACGGCCATGTCTGGCCACTGCGCAATTACATGTGGGCCAAGGCAGGGCCGCTGTTCTGCTCCCAGGCGGAGGCGAACATTCCCAACAAGACGGTTCGCTATAAGGTGATCGACGGGTTCGGCGCGCTCTGGCGGTTCAATCTGGAGAACTTGGTTCGCAGCGACAACACGGTGGCCACGGACCAGATCATTCAGTACCCGCCGGTTTCCGATGCCAGCCGCTACACGTTCAGCCTATGGGCCTTCCCGGAGGAGACTTACCCCACCGTATTGCCCGAGTACTTCGCCTTCTGCAAAACGTATTATCGGGACGCCGGCTATCGCAATAACATGCTGTATGTGGGGTATCGCATATTGCAGGACCGCCAGTCTCTGCTCTCCTATTCGTGGGACGGCAATGTGATGACCATCGACCCGGTGTCCACGGCGAATCCCGGCTGGACCACGTTTCTCCCGGTTTACAACCAATGGTGTAGCGACCACGGCGGCATTCCGCTGCCCAATCAGACACCGATGGCGACGCGCGCGCAGATCGAGAAGGCGCTGGGCGACCGGTGGAAACAATTCGCCGAAGCGCGCCGCGCCTTCGACCCGCACAACCGGCTGTTGAACGACTATTTCCGCGACCTGCTCGGCGAGTGAGCGAAGGGAAGACAAAATGATGTTTCACCGTGAAAGAATCGGTCGCGAAATTCGGTATCCGCGCGAAAAACGCTCCTTAACGGTCGCGGCTCTGATGGGAAGTTCCGTAGCGTCAACAAGACCATCGGAGCGGTTGCTTCTCCGCCGCACGGCAGTTTCGCGCCAGAAACTAATTAACTTCTGAACGGAGTACTAAGTCATGCTATCCACACCGTGGGCACAACGAAAGAACAAGTACGACTTCGTGATTATCGGATCCGGGTACGGGGGCGCCATCTCGGCGGCGCGCCTGGCGGCGGCCAATCTCAATCCCAAACCCTCCGTCTGCATTCTGGAGCGCGGCAAGGAACGCCAGCCCGGCGAATTTCCGGAGACGCTGGCCGACGTGATCGGCGAGACCCGCAGCTCGGCCAACCCGCTGGGACTTTTCGAGCTGCTCACCCACCCCGACATTTCGGTGATTAAAGGGTCGGGGCTGGGCGGCACGTCGTTGATCAACGCCAACGTGGCCATCCAGCCGGACCAGGAAGTGTTCGAGCAGTTCCACTGGCCGGCATCCATCACGCTCGCCGAACTTAATCCTTACTACCAGCGGGCGCGCGACGTGCTGGCGCCCTCGGTGCATCCGCGCGCCCTGCAACTCGCCAAGGTGCGGGCGCTGAACCGGCGCGCGCAAGAGATGGGCACCTCGGTGGAGGCGCTCAGCATCGCGGTGAACTTCACCATCGACGGGAACAACCCGCACGGCGTGGAGCAGCGGCCCTGCAACGATTGCGGCAATTGCGTCTCGGGCTGCAACGTCAAGGCCAAAAATACGCTGTATATGAACTACCTGCCGATGGCGCGCAACGCGGGCGCCACCATCCTGACGCAGACCAAGGTGGAGTGGCTGGAGAAGCTCTCTGGCGGCGGCTGGCGCATTCATGGCCAGTATGTCAAGGGCCCCGGCGACAGTCAGAAGTTCACCATGGATGCCGGCGAAGTGGTGCTCTCGGCGGGGTCGCTGAACAGCACCGAAATCCTGCTGCGCTCCGAAATGCACGGACTCTCGGTCTCGCCCGCGCTGGGGACCAGGTTCAACGGCAACGGCGATTTCTTCGGCCTGGCCTACAACGGCGACTACGAGACGGACGTGCTGGGCTACCCGTACCAGCAGGCGCCGGCGGCGGGCGATGCTCCGGCGCCGGGTCCAAACATCGTCGGGCTGGTGCGCTACACCCAAGGGCTGCCGGAAGAGCAGCGCATCGCCATTGAAGATTTCTCCCTCCCCAACGCTTACGTCGATGGCGCCAAGGCGGCCTTTGGACTGATTCGCGGGCAGGATACCGTGACCGGCAACGAAGACGCGCAGGGCGACCGCATGGCGCGCGATTTCGACCCCACCGCCCCAGCTCACTCTGGCGGCGGCGCCATGAATCACTCCATGCTCTACCTGGTGATGGGCCACGACAACGCCCGCGGGTCCATCCTGTTCGAGGCGCCCTGGACCGAACCCGACGGGCGCATACGCATCTCCTGGGACCAGGCCGGGCAGCAGCAGATCTTCACCCGCATGAATCAGGAGATCCGCCGCCACGCCCACGCCCTGCGCGGCAACTTCATCTCCAACCCCACGTGGAGCGTGTTCAACGTGCGCCACCTCATCACGGCGCATCCGCTGGGCGGCTGCCCGATGGGCGACGATTACCTGCAAGGCGCGGTGGACCCGTTTGGCCGCGTATTCGCCGGCGATGGCAGCGTGCACAACGGACTCTTCGTGACCGATGGCTCGGTGATCCCGAGCGCGCTGGGCGTGAACCCGTTCCTGACCATCTCGGCATTGACGGAACGCTTCGCGGAGTTGAGGATTCGCAACGCTTACCCAGTGCCGGCGAAGCTGGTCGCCATGACGGGCATACACGCGCTGGACGTCATCAGTTACAACGAAGGGCAGCTCGAAGCCCTGTTCCAGCGCTGCCCCACTATGGGAATCGACACGCTGGTCAACCCAGGCGGCCCCCCCACCATCGATCTCGCCGCGCAGACCATTCGCAACAATGCCTACTGGAAGGGCTTCTTTCCCGAGGGCCACGTATTGAACGCCATGTCGTCGGCCATCTTCACCGGGTTCCGCAAGCAGTTCGCCGTGCTGAAGGGCAAGTACACCGGCATCACCAGCGATACCGACAACCGCATACACGCGCGCAACAGCCTGGAAGAGATCGAGATTGCGCACGATGCCGAGGGCACGCTGGAACCGGGCCGCTACATTCTGCTGCGCTATCTGGATCCGCCATGGCAGGGCTTCTACGACATTTTTAAGGTCATCAACGACGATCTGCTGATTGGGCGCGTGTACCTCGGCGCGTTCCCCAACGGCGCGCGGGTGGTCACCTTCCCTATGTCGCGGCTCTACTGCTTCGACCAGATGACGGCCCAGGATCATCAGGCGTTGTACGCGGCGGGAGCGACGCCTGCGCCCGCCGCCCTGGAGGGCGTGTGGCGCATGGACACCGTCTCTAACGCCAACCACGCGGGCGGGATCGCGTACCTGCAACTCAACAACAAGCCCGACGGACGGCTGGAGGCGCGCTACCAACTGATGGGCCTGATGGAAGGGCTGGTGGCCCCGAGTTTCCTGAAGGACCACTTCCAGTTGAACGACTTCACGCCGTTGCACGATGAAATCCGCCAGGTGTCGGGAGATTTTCTGGTGGGCACGTACATGACCGGGTTGCCGCCGGCGGTGTCCGCCCTGCTAGGGACATCGTCGCTCGGGCTGTTCCATGCGCAGGCCGGCTCGCAGGCTAACGGCCAGTTCGGCTTCTATTACACGCTCAGTAAAATGACGCGGAAAGAACTGCCCACCAACACGCTGCTGCAGCCGTTCCTCGACGCGCAGTTGCCCGACGGGGTGGGCCTGCTGTTCGACGAACAGATGCAGGGCTGGTATTTCCCCGGCGCTTTCACGCCGGCTGCGGGGCGCGCGGGCGACCTCACCATCGGCAGCCGCATTCCGGCGGCGGGCGACCCGGCGGGCGCGGTTTCCTGCGTGTTCGCCGGGCGGATGACCATCGGCGACGTCAACGAGTTTATCGATGGCTATGCGCACGAGGCGTCCATCAAGGGCACCATGACGTTCGGCGAGTTCGAAGGCATGCCAGCGGCAATGTTCGCCATCGACGAATCGAACAGCCGGTTCAACTATTTGCGGGTGAACTCGGCGACGGGCGAAGCCGAAATGCGCTACCACATCGAATTCGGTGTGCAGGATGGGCGCCGCTTCACCTTCGAAGGCACCAAGTACATGCAGAGGGATAGCGGCGGCGCCGTGGCTGGGATCGCCGAGCTCTTGCAGGACTACACCACGCTCTACTGCCACGTGTACCAACAGACGCCGGGCGGCGCTCTGCGCGAAACGGGGACGGCGTACTTGAAATTCCGCACCTTCGAGGACCTGGCGGCGGCGGGCAGTTTGGCGGGCTTCCTGACCTCGTTCCAGGTGAGCGGGACTCACGACCCCGTGATGCAGTTGCAGGCGCGCATGCGCTTCATCGCCTTCACCGCGCAGTTCGTACAGCGCGAGTACGATCCGCTGG
>JANYJN010000240.1 GCA_025358475.1 Candidatus Solibacter sp. | reverse complement strand
TGACGGTGCCGGGCATGGCCTGCGACAGAACGTCGCCGCGGGTCACGAAGAGGTCCTTCCACCCGTCGTTGTCGAAATCGTACAACGCCACTCCGAAGCCCGCCATGCCCATGCTGGCGGAGCGCATGCCGGCGGGCGAGGTGACTTCCTGGAATTGCTTCCCGGCAGCGTTGTGGAACAGCGGGAAGGACTGCTTCTCCAGGGCGACAAACGCAATATCGGGGAAGCCATCGTTGTCGAAGTCGCGGAAATCGGCGCCCATTCCGGAAATGAAGCTGCCGTCTTCCACCAGCGCGACGCCGGCCGGAAAAGCGGCCTCTTCGAACTTTCCGCCGGTATTGTGGAACAGGAAATTGTAGGACCCGTCGTTGGTGACGAAAAGGTCCGGGAGGCCGTCCAAATCGTAATCGGCCATGGCGGCTCCCATGCCCTTGCCCACATGGGAACGGATGCCCCATTTTTCGGACACCTCCTCGAAGGTACCGTCGCCCTTGTTGAGGTAAAGCTGATTGGGCAGGCCCTGGTAGGACCGTGGAGCGCAGTAATCGGGAACCCCCTTGTACTCGCACAGGGGCTCGGTGGCGAAGTTCCACTGGAGGTAGTTGACGACGAACAGATCCAGCAGGCCGTCGTTATTGACATCCAGCCAGACGCCCGCGATCGACCACATCGGTCCGAACCGCGGGTCGGGGTTGTTGCGGATGCCCGCCTTCGCCGTGACGTCGGTGAAAGTGCCGTCGCGGTTGTTGTGATAGAGGGTGTTGTGGTGGACCCCGGCGACGAAGATGTCAGGATACCCGTCGTTGTCGTAGTCGGCGATGGCAACGCCGCAATCGAACCCCGTTCCACGCAAGCCGGCGGCATCGGTGACGTCGGTGAACGCCCCGTTCCCGTCGTTGCGGAAGAGGCGGTTGGCGAATTTCGGGGAGTCCTTCTTCAGGGTTTCGAGATTGGCTCCGTTGCTGAAGAAGATGTCGGGGCGGCCGTCCCGGTTGTAATCGAAGACCGCGACGCCGCCTCCCATAGTCGCGGGCACGTGCCGGGCTGCCGCCTCGCCATTCTCCATGCGGAACGCGATGGGCTTGAGCTCGAAACGGATGGGCGAAGGGGAGTCGGAGAGGAGGACGGCGCCACACACCGCCAGAAGGAATAGGGCTGTGACGCGAACCATACGACTAAGCTATCAGCTTTCAGACATCCCATACGTAGAAAAGGGCAGACCACAAGGAGTGGTCTGCCCGAATTTGTCAAGAAATAACTGTGCCTGCCACTCCCTGACGGTAGCGGCTCCGATCATCAGAGCCGCTGCCGTCAGAGAGCGATTGCCGGCAGCTAGAAGTTGAACTTAGCCGTGAACTCGATCACGCGGCGGCCCACCGAGAAGTGCGGCGTGCCTGTCGTGAGGGTGTTCTGGTTGGTCTGGGTCAGCGCTCCGTTGTTGTTGAAGTTCAAATTAATGTCGGAGTTGCCGCCGGCACCGAACTGAGGCAGAGGATGGTTGAGGAAGTTGAATGCCGAGAATCTCAGCTCCACCCGCTTGTGCTCCTGGAAGGTGAACCTCTTATAGATCGCGAGGTCGCTGTTGAAGAACGCCGGCCCGTGGATGTACGGCCAGATGAGATCGCCGTTGTGCCCCGCAGTAGGAGGCGCAAAGCAGGACGGGTTGTAGTACTGTCCCGACTTGAGCCCGTTCCGCGGATCGCAGGTCAGCTTGGGCACCAGCGAAACGGCGTTTGTGCCGAGCAAATTCTGGGCCGAGATGCCATCGCAAACCACCGCCCCCGTTGCGTCGGTTCGGTTTACGCAGCCGTACCCGGCGTTTAGAGTACCGCCGGTGTTGCCCTGAATCGGCGCACCGCTCTGCAACTGAGTGATACCGGACACGACCCAGCCATTCACGACACCCCCCAGAAGTTTATGGTTCTTCTCCGGGCTGGGCAGGTTGATGACGTAGGCTGCGTTGAAAATGTGCGAATGGTCGTAGTTGAGGACGCCGTAGTTGCTGCGCAGGTTGAACGGGTTCAGCGTGTTGCCCGCCCCGTTTCCGTTGTCGGACTGGCCGTCGCGGATGCCCAGGACCTTGCTCCAGGTGTAGTTGGTGGTGAACGTCATGCGTCCAGTCTGCTTCATCCAGGTCACGATCAAGGCATTGTAATTGGAATAGCTGCCATGGCCCACCAGCGACATGCCCGTGTAATTCGCCAGGGGATAGTAGTCGTTCGTCGGGAAATTATTGGCGCGGGGATCGTTGACCACCCCGGTCTTGGGATCGGCCTTGAAGAAAGCGCCCACCGGAACCAGGTTGATATTGGACAGCGAGCCTCTCAGCATCATGTCGCGGGAGCGGTTGCCGGAGTATTGAAGTTCGGCCACCGAACTCCAGGGCGCGCGCTGCGAAAGGGTGAGGTTGTAGGTCCAGGAGTAGGGGGTGCGGTCGTCGTTCTTTGTAAGAACCCCATTGACCGACTGACCGAGGCCGGGCAAGCCCAGCGACGGTGAGAAGTCGGTGAAGTTCTGCCAGCCGGTGCAACATCCCCACGTGGTTCCGAGGCTAGCGACGTTGAGCGGCGCGTTATTGGAGTCGCCGCTGACGCTGTTGTAGGACAGTTGATAGCGATACAGGCCGGCGCCGCCGCGGATCACGGTCTTGCCGTTGCCGAGGATGTCGTACGCTGCGCCGAAGCGCGGCTCGTAGAACAACTTGCGGGACGGAAAGCCGGACAGCGGCACGCTCTTGTCTATGGCATTCCATGTAAGACCGGTCCAGGCACCCGCGCTGCTCGTGTTGTTGTACTTTGACTGATCATAAACGGCCAGGCCCAGCTTGTTGTTGGGAACCCAGTTGCCGAGGTGGTCGAAACGCAGGCCCAAGGTAAGGGTGAGCCTGCGGGTGGCCTTCAACTGGTCGTTCAGGTAGAACGAGTACTGATAATACTTGAAGTCGTTCACGGCGGCCCCGGCCTGGGTAAACGCCGTGGGCCGGCCGATTATCAGATCTGCCAGCGGATTGCCGGTGCTGTTGGCACCCCAGCCTTCGAATTGAGCCGTACCTTGACTGGAGAATTGGTAACCGCCACCGGTCTGATTGTTTTGGGCGAAATCCCAGTAGAAACCCGCTTTGAGCGTATGCCGGCCGGCAACTTTGGAGATGTTGTCGGAGACGGTCGGCGAGTTGGACATCTTGCCGAAGGAGTTGGCACCGCCGGCCGGCCACGGTTCACCGTAGGTGGGGGCGAAGTAGCCGGTGACGGCGTTGTTCCATCCGAAGACGTTGGGGATCTGCGGCGTGAAGGGGTTGGCGAAGAAACCTTTCAACTTGAAGCCGAGCTTGGTGGGATTTACCGCGTCGGGCTGGCCGAGCGTAATCGGATTGGTAAACTTGGCCTCACCAAAAATGAATTCGTTGGTCAACGTGGGGCTAAACACATGCACCAGGTTGGCGCTGTAGACCTGCGAGATCTGCGTGGCTGCCTGTGAAGAAGGATAGGGCAGGGAAGAGCCGCCGACCCACCACCAGACGCTGATCGGGCTGAGGTCCGACTCGCTTTGATGATTCCAACTGACGAACAGCTTGGTCTTCTCGCTGATGTTGTAGTCGAGCCGGATTCGGGACTCCCAGCGATTCGTCGGGGGTCCGAGGAAGTACTGGAAATTCGCCCCGGTGGAGTTGCTAGCCGGATTGGCATTCGTCTTGGGATAGGTGTTGAGATAGATCAGCGAATTCGGATCCATCTGCGACTTGGGGATCATGCCGCCGGGGAACGAAAGATTGCTGCAGCCACCCTGGTTGTTGCCGCAGGGAACCACGTTGGCGGCGCTGTGCGCGGCGGCAAAGCCGGGACCGAGGCTCGCGAGGTATTCCGGGCTGAAGTTGCCGTTGAGCATCTCCGTGGTCGGCAGGAAGTAGTTCTGGAGGCTGCCGGCCGGCTGTTGCTTCATGTACTCGTAAGCGCCATAGAAGAACAGCTTGTCGTGATTTTTATTGAACTTGGTGCCGGGGATCAGCACCGGGCCGCCGATGTCGCCGCCGGGATAGTAGAAGCTGTCGTTTATGGGCTTGCCGTTCTGATTCTTCGAATAGGAGTCGAGCGAATTGAATACGCCGTTGCGGGCGTACAAGTAGGCTCCGCCGTGGAACTGCGCGCTGCCGCTCTTGCCGTACGCCTGGAACGTCACCGGACCCTTGGCGAACTCCGCTCCGTAGGCAGAGGTGAGGATGGAAACTTCCGCCACCTGGTTCTGGTTTACGTTGGCCACCTGGGTGCCCTGGTTGCCAGGATCCAGCAAGTTGGCGCCATCCGATGTCATGGTCATGCCACCGTTGGGCTGCGTACCGTTGGCGGAGAACGCGCCCACAGGGCCGGTGTTGCTCGCCGTCGTGTAGCTGTTCCACATGCTGTTGGTCAGGCCGGTGTTCATGCCCATGCCAGGCATGATCTTCATCAGCTCGGCCGCGTTGCGCCCTACGATCGAGAGATCCTCGATCATGTTCTTATTTAACGTCTGGCTGGCTGCTGGAGAATCGACCGGCACCACAGAACCGGCAAACGACACCACTTCAACCTGTAGCTGCGTGGTGGCGATCTGCAATGTGATTGTGCCAAGACCGATATTTGCGCCCTGGGACAGGGCAATAGACCCGCGCTCGGACGACTGTAGCCCGGGCGAAGTCACGGTGACCGTATAGGTCCCAGGCTGAACCGCCTGGAACATGAAGATACCCGCACTGTTGGTGACCGTTTCGCGGGTCGCGTTGGTGGCTTCGTTCTTCAGTACCACCTTCGCATTCGGTATGATTGCGTCGGTCTTGTCAGCGACGGTGGCGCTGATAGAACCGCTCGCGCTCTGGGCAAACGCACCAGTTTGGAACGCCACAAAGGCGCTCAGAAACAAAGCAACGGCGAGCATCACCTTCAAACCGTGAATCCTGGATGCCGTGCCAACTTCAGACGTGGAACCGATTGACACCACTGTATCGCCTCCCAAAATTTGACTTGCCAAGCTTAAACTCCCTTTTTTTCCTTGACGCGGCCCACCTGGCCGCTTGACCCCGTCGTGTAGACTTACTTGATCCGCCAGGAACCCACGCGGAAGGTCCTATAGTAAGGCACCTTTGCGGTGGTGTCAACGATAATAGGAATCTATTAGCAAAGTAACCGTTAAGGCGATACCGGCGGCCAAATACACGCTCGCCAGACTACGGCTAACATCAACATAATAAATACCTTATATTTGGTGTGCGATGAATCTGGCGAGGCGATGTTACGACGGCCATTTCCCGATCTTTGGAGCCGTCCGGGCCATGATTTAGCTACGGTAATTCGTATTGTCCGGATTCCAATTTTGGTATTCGCTGTGGGCGCCACCAGTCCATATCGCCAGCGGGTGGAAACTTGTGTGGGGCGAGCAGTGCAATGCTGCGGAGGTAAGACCGCTTCCTGAAAAGTTGTAAAATAATGCGGCGTGCGGGCCAAAGCGCCGACGCTACCACCGGCAAGTTTGCCTGCAAAGGTGGGGCAGGCGCCTTGCCTGCCAATTCAGCTCCAGGACGAATATTTCATCGCTACCTAAACACCACCGCTCCCTGACAGCGGGTGCTCTGATGTCCACGCTCCGCATCAGACCGGCCACCGTCAGTGGTCGCTACTTAGGCTCCGTGACGGCTAGTACTCTGTCGCCCGCCACGTCCCGCAGCACCTGCCTGGTGCCGCTGGGCCAGGCGATCTCGATTTCTCGCGCCGACGCCGCACCCCCCAAGCCGAAATGCACGCGCGAATCGCTGGAGCATGCGTACCCGGTGCTCGTGGTGACGTGATTGTACTGCACGGAACCGTCCGCGGCGGTGAGCCGCACCTTCGCCCCGATTCCCATCCGGTTGCTCTTCGTGCCCGTCAGCTTGAGCAGAATCCAGTGGTTAGCATTCCCACTGATGTTATGGAGCACCTTGGCCGGCCCATTCAGCACGGTGACCACGGCATCCATCCGGCCGTCATTATCCAGGTCGCCCACGGCCAACCCGCGATGCGCCGCGCTGGCCGAGCTAAAGGCGTTTTGAAACTTCCCGTTGCCAAGGTTGCGGAAAGCGGTGGTGGGCTCTTCGTAGCGCCGCGGCGAGTAAGTCGAGATGTTGTCCTGCACGTTGGATCGCGCCACCAGTAGATCCTTCCAGCCGTCATTGTCCAGATCCACAATGGCGTTCGACCAGCCGGACATCTCGTAGGTGTGCATGCCCAGTCCCGCGACGGTGGTCCTATCCTCGAATTGGCCGCGGCCCAGGTTGGCGAAGAGGGGGAACATCTCCTTTTCGATCGCCGTCACCCACAAGCTAGGGGCGCCCTGATTGAACACATCGCGAAAATCGACGCCCATTCCGGAGATAACGTTGCCGTTTTCCGGGAATGCCACACCGGCGTCAATGGCGACCTCTTCAAAGCGCTTGCCACCCAGATTGTGGAAGAGCTGGAACGGCGCGTCGTCATTGGCGACGAATATATCCATGAACCCGTCACCATCGTAGTCGGCGATGGCAACTCCCATCCCGCGTCCCAAATGCTCCGCGATCCCGGTTTCGGCGGAAACATCGGTGAAAGTGCCATCGCCATTATTGCGGAACAGCGTGTGGGGCAGCGGTTTGTAGTGGCGCGGGCTGCAATACACGCTCTGTCCGTTGGCCTTGCACTCTGGCACGTTGGAGGCGTCCCATTGGCAGTAGTTCGAAACAAACAGATCCAGCAGCCCGTCGTTGTTGTAGTCCAGCCACGCGGCCGCCACCGACCACATCTTCTTTCCCACATACGTTCCGCCGGTGACGCCCGCCTTGTGGGCAACATCGGTGAAGGTGCCATCTCCATTGTTATGGAACAACTGGTTTCCGTTCACGTTGGCCACATAGAGATCCGGCAGCCCGTCGTTGTCGTAGTCGCCCACCGCCACGCCCATGCCGTAGCCCGTGCCACCGACTCCGGCCTTGCTGGTGACATCGGTAAACGTGAGATTCCGGTTGTTGTGGAACAGCCGGTTCTGGAACCGCGGCCCTTCCTTGACCAGCGACGGCATGCGCGCGCCGTTCACGAAGTAGATATCCAGGTAGCCGTCGCCATCGTAATCGAACAGCGCCACTCCCGCCACCAGGCCCTCGGGCTGCTGCCTCTCGGGAGTCGCGCTGTTGTTGGCGACGAACCGGACGCCCGCGCGCTGCGCGATCTCCTCGAACGCAATGGGCCCGACTGCCCCGCTTTGGGCTAGCGCCAGCACCGCCGCGCAGAGCCACGGGATGGGGCGCCGCATCCAGCTTAGACCGCGGTCATTCTTCGCTGCCATGTGGGACCTATCATAACTCGACGTGGAATCCGAGTGTAGTGCGGCGCAAATAGTATGCCTTATGGACTCCCGGCAGATTATCGGGCTGCATTCGTGGAGCGGCCTTTCAGGTTGCCACGTCGGCGTCCTTGCCGACGTTCTTCGAAGAGTGCCGGCATGAATACCGGCATGGCAGGCGCGACGCCCGCTCCACGGTGCTCCGGATCAGGCGTACTATTTGCGCCGCATACCACTAGGGGGACGCGGGCCGCGCCGGCGTCTCGCGCATCGACGAATGTCCTACTGCCCCTGCTGCATGGCGGTGAGAATTACATCCGGAATACCGGCCTGTTTCAACCTCACCAGATCATCGGGTCCCAAGGCAAAACGATTCGGCTGAGTCGCGATCATTTTGACGATCTCCTCCTCCGCCACATTGCCTTGTACCAGCCGGATCACCAGGTCGTTCGTAAACAGGATACCGGTCCGCACGGCTTTGCCTGTCGGGGCTTCGGTCTGCGTCTGCCGCGCCCAAGCCACAAGATGCCGGGCGAAGGCTTCGGCAAGGGACTTGTTGGTACGGCACTGGGCGATCAGGTCAGCCGACTGCCTGATGTCCCTGAGCTTCCCGGATTTCCCGAACGCCACTAGCGCGCCCTGGTAATTCTGCACCAGCATGTACGCCACGCCGAGGTTGTACCAGGCTGCGCCAACGGTCTTCGGGTTCGCCTGGCACGACTCGGCATTTGCCAGCGACACCGCCACCAGGCCGCGATAGTCGGACGTCTTCAGCAGCTCCCACGCTTGCCTGAGATTGCAATCCTTATCGTCCATGAACGTCAGTTCCTGATTTTCCGTCCACGGCTCGTAGAGACGCCGGGTGTCACCCACCGCCTGCCGCACTCCGATATCTTGCAAATCGGCGGGCGCCGGGTATTCGGGAGTACTGGTCGCGCTCTCGTTCTCCTTATGCGGGTCGGCACGGAGGGTTTGGGTGACCAGCTCATCGCCGCTAGAGAGATCGAGAACCCGCAGAGACGCCAGGAAATGGCCCTCCGTCCGCGAGATGTGCATCGCCGGAAGGCCCGACCCGATCATGGGTTCTCTCGGCAGCGCCTGGCAGCGGGAGATCTCGACGGAAATGATCATAGTGGGGCCCAGGGCTTTGGCGAGTTCGGGCGACGCGCCCTGTCCGGCCGGCACGGCGAGCGTGAGGTGGTGTTGTTGGACAGCAGAGTCGATCTCCGTCCCGGTAACGATGGGGATTCCGTGTGCGGCCAGATCCTGCTTTAAAAGATCCGCGAATTCCCTGGCGCAACGGCCGGAGATCGGACCCAGGATAACCCGCGTTCCCGCCAATCCCTCGCCGAGGATGGGCGCGTGCGGCAGTTTGCCCTGCCATTTCTTTTCGGCGCTCACCGGATACACCGCCATGAGCATTGCCGTTGCCGGCACGCCCAAACGCTTTAGCAGCATAGGGCTCCTTTAGGTTCCGGACGCGGCAGGTTGCGGCACTAAGCGAGAAAAAGGCCTCACCCGCCGAGCACAACATGCGGCATCAACGGTAGCACACGCGGCTCCGGAATGGGTGAACTTGAGTTACATTAGATCTTCACTGGGGAAGAAGGGTCTATGTCATTTCTAAAAACGCTCCTCTGCGGTTCCGCGGTTTCCGGCTGCATGCTTTTCGCGCAAGGCAGCGGCGAGGCGGCGCGGCTAGTTCGCTTGAACGTAGTCGCTACGGCCGCCGACCTGACGACCGACGATTTCCGAGTCACCGATGACGGCAAGACGCAGCGCATCGTCGTCTTCCGCGGACCTCAGTCCGCCGACACCAAGGCTGGCGAGTTCTCCAACCGCCCAGTGCCGCCGCAGCGCACTACGGCGATTCTACTCGATCTCCTG
>JANYJN010000200.1 GCA_025358475.1 Candidatus Solibacter sp. | reverse complement strand
GTTAAAGGACGCGATGGCCGAATTGAAACGCATCCGGACGGGCACGCTGACGCTCTCCGAAGCGATTGCGCAAAACGGTTACGACCCGGAGAAGCAGTTGCAGGAGATCATGCGGATCAACGGCCTGCTCGATGAGTACGCCATCATTCTGGACTGTGATCCCCGCAACGTGACCGACAAGGGCGTCGAGCAGCCGACCAACAGCGGAGAAACGACCGCCGCAGGGTCGAAGCCCAAACCGGCTGTGAAGGCTGCGGCAGAGTTGTCGGCGTGGCAGAGGGATGCTGCCACAAGAATCTTCAGGTCGTAACGCGACACGAAGGAGTTTTGTCATGGAACCAATCGCAGAAGTGCAGGAGATAGCTTCGCCGACCGAGGCCATCGCTGCCGGTCTGGAAGCAACGGCCACCGCCGACTTGGCAGCGACCACGGCGGCTGATGCCGGCGGACAGGAGATGGATCCGGGTGTTCAGGTGGAACGCTTCGCGGTAGCGGTTGAGTTTGCGCCGGCCTCGGCGAACGACGACAACCGGACGATCGATGCGGTCTGGTACGCCGGCGCCAAGGTCCCCCGATTTGACTGGCGCACCGGCGAGGAGTACGACCTCATTCTTTCGATGAAGGGATGCCGGCTGGCCCGCCTCAACAACGGCGGGCCCGTGCTGGATTCGCACAATGCGTACGGCGTCGAGAGCCAGATGGGCGTCATTAGGCGGGCGTGGGCCGCTGGGGCAACCGGCAAGGCAACGATTCAGTTCAGCAAGCGGGACTCCGTGACGCCCATCTGGAACGACGTGCGTTCCGGGATCATTCAAAACCTGAGTCCGGGGATGTGGATCTACAAAAAGGTCGACACCACACCCAAGAACCAGGCGCGCAAGGAATTCACCGCTGTCGATTGGGAGCCATTCGAGATTTCCCTCACACCGATTCCCGGCGACGCAAACACGACTTTCATGTCGGCGGAAGGAACGCAACCGCCGACCCAACCGACTGTAGTGGCAACGCAGAGGGCATCTGCCCAAAAGGAGAAACCTGATATGGAACAGACATCGCAGGACTCGGGCGAAGGTGCCCGTCAGAACGAAGTAGCACTTGCCGCGGCGCGCGACGAGGCGGTGAAGGCGGAACGTCTGCGCGCGACCAACATTCGCACGATGGCCAACCCCTTCAATATGCAGGAGACGTTCGTTACCTCGATGATCGACGAAGGCGTGTCCGTCGAGACCGCTCGCGAGCGCATCATGACGAAGCTTGCCGGCCAGTGGGACGAACATAAGACCGTCGGGATCAATCCGACCGTCACCATGACAGCCGACGCGACCGACAAGCGGCGCACGGGGATGGAGGCTGCCATCCTGTTCCGTGGCAACCCGGGCGACGCGAAGTTGCGCGATACCGGCAACGAGTACGCCGGCCTCACGCTGGTGGACATTGCCCGCGAGTGCCTCGAAGCCGCGGGCGTGAAGACGCGGGGACTGAGTCGCAACGAGATCGCGCGAGTGGCTCTCCAGGGGCGGTTTGGCGCTGAGCAGTATTTCGAAGGCACCGGCGCGATGACTACCAGCGACTTCCCCAACATCCTGGCGAACGTCGCGAATAAGACGTTGCGCCAGGCGTATGAGGCTGCGCCGCGGACGTTCGTGCCGTTCTGCCGCCAGGTGTCCGCTGCCGACTTCAAGCCCATCAACCGGGTGCAGTTGAGCGACGTTCCGACGCTGCCCAAGGTGAACGAGAAAGGCGAGTTCCATCGCACGGCGCTGTCGGACTCCAAGGAGACTTACTCGCTGGCTACCTTCGGCGAGATCGTGGCCATCACCCGCAAGGTCATCATCAATGACGATCTGCAGGCGCTGACCCGCGTCCCGGCCGGCCTCGGACAGGCGGCGGCGAACCTGGAGAGCGACACGGTTTGGGGAGTCATCACCGGCAATCCGAACATGGCTGACACCGTCGCGCTATTCCACGCGACCCACAAGAATCTTAACGCCACCAACGCTCTGGCAGGTCCAGCCCTCGGAACGGCCCGCGCCGCACTGCGCATCATGAAGGCTCCCAAGGGAACGATTCTGAACCTGCAGCCCCGGTATCTGATCGTTCCGGCCGCGCTAGAGCAGACCGCCGACCAGTTGATCTACCCGATCAACTTGGCCGCCACCGCTGTGACGGGCGTCGTTCCGCCCTGGGTGCAGTCGCTGGTAAAGATCGTAGAAGGCCGCCTCGATGCGGTGCCGACGGTCGGCGTAACGAACTGGTTCATGGCGGTCGATCCTTCGCAAATCGACACCATCGAGTACTGCTATTTGGAAGGGCAGCAGGGTGTGTACATCGAGACCCGCCAGGGCTTCGATGTGGACGGCGTGGAAATCAAAGCGCGATTGGACTTCGCGGCCGGCGCAATCGACTTCCGCGGCCTCTGCAAGAACACGGCGTAGGTGCAGTGATGCAAGCGGGGCGGTGCAGACTCGCCCCTGAGACTTCCCGAAAAAGGAGAAAACGAAAATGGTCAACTACATTCAAGAGGGCGACACTCTTACGGTCAAGGCGCCTTACGCTGTCGTCAGCGGCGCGGGCATCAAAGTGGGAACGAACATGTTCGGCGTGGCCGCGGTCGACGCAGCGATCAACGACATCATCGAATGTGCCACCGAGGGCGTGTTCGACCTGGCGAAAGATGCCAGCACCTTCGCCGATGGGGCGCTGGTGTACTGGGACGACACCGCCAAGAAGGTGACTTCCACGGTCGCCACCAATGTGAAGATCGGCGTCGCCGCCCTGATCCAACCGGATGGCTCGTCCGCTCTCGGTGGCGTGTCGGGCGACGCGACCGCTCGCGTACGGCTGAACGGATCATTCTAATCGGAAGGGGCGCGGGCCCCCTCCACCCACCGATCATGAGCGCGTGGACTCAGCAATCCGGTTTGGCGAACGCGGCTCTCCTGGCTGCGTTCGGCCAGCCGGTTCCTTACCAGCAGGGCGCAGGTGATCCGTTCACTGTCACCGGAATCCTGGACAAGAGGACCGATGAGCAACTCCACCCCGACACTGTCTACGCGCGGCTGTTCGTGGCACTG
>JANYJN010000623.1 GCA_025358475.1 Candidatus Solibacter sp. | reverse complement strand
CGCCCGGTCCGCCGCCCTCCGGCAAGCTCTCGCGCCGGCTCGATATGCACGGCGAGTTCCCGCCCGACGCCATCCCCGCGCCCGAGATGTCGCTATCGGTGTTGAGCGATCTGCGGCCGCTCGGGCAGATCCACGAGAGCTTCATCATCGCCGCCGGGCGCGATGGCCTGTGGATCATCGACCAGCACGTCGCCCATGAGCGGATTCTGTTCGAGCAGGTACTCAAACAGCGCGCCGCCGGGCGCGTCGAAATGCAGCGCCTGTTAATGCCGATGATCCTGCAACTGACGCCAGAGCAGCAGATCGATTACGCGCGCATCGCCGGGGAATTGCACGCTTCCGGCTTCGAGACCGAGCCTTTCGGCAATCGCACCATCGCCGTGAAAGCGGCGCCGGCTAATGTCGGGCCGCAGGATCTGGAACGCATCCTATTTGAGATTCTGGAGATCGCCGAGAACGAAATGCGCTCCGCGTCGCTGGACGATTTGCGGCGCAATATCTGCGCTTCCATCGCGTGCCGCGCCGCCATCAAGATCAATATGCGCCTGGATTTCACGAAAATGGAGTGGCTGCTGCGCGCGCTCGCCGCCACGGATTGCCCCATGAGCTGCCCCCACGGAAGGCCCATCGCCATGCACTACTCCACCCGGGAAATATTGAAGGCGTTCCACCGGATTTAGGGGCTGGTTTCCTCTCAAATCCCCTTCCAAATCTTTTGGCCACAGATGAACACAGATAAACGCGGATAAGCACTCTTGGTCTTATCCGTGTTCATCTGTGGCTGAATGCTTTTCGCCACAAGTTCTTCCAGGGAATACTTTCGGCGCCTGGGAGACCTTTCTTGACTTTTTGCCCGGCTCCTGTAAAAGTAGAGTACGGGCGAATAAAAGGCGAAAACATGGGCGCGGCTGTCTTACTGAAACAGTTCGAATCGATCCTGGGCTCGCCTCTCGACTGGCAATCCCGCCCCGAGCCCGAACGCGCCCCTACCGGCATCGCGGAAATCGATTCGGCCACCGGCGGGCTGCCCCGCGGATGCCTCACCGAAATTGTCGGGCCCCCCTCCTCCGGCCGCACCAGCCTGCTGCTCTCGCTCCTCGCCGCCGCCACCGCGCGCCAGGAATTCTGCGCCCTGGTGGATGCCGAGGATGCCTTCTCCCCCCACTCCGCCGCCGATGCCGGCGTACAGCTTGCCCGCCTGCTCTGGGTGCGCTGCGGGCATAGCGCCGAGCACGCCCTGAAAGCGACCGACCTGCTGATTCAGGGCGGCGGCTTCGGCCTGGTGGTTATGGATCTGGGCGATACCGCCCCGCAGACCGCGCGCCGCATTTCGCTGGCTTCCTGGTTCCGCCTGCGCCGCGCCGTGGAAAATACACCGGCCATCCTCGTCGGGCTCGCCCGGCAATCTAACGCCAAAACCTGCGCCTCGCTGGTGATCGAATGCGGCCCCCACACGGCCATCTGGTCCGGCGCGCGTTCCGTCTCCCGCCTGCTGCGCACGGTCGAGGTGCGCGTCCAATCCACTCATCGGAGGAAACAATGTTCGCCTGTCTTCACGGCCACGGCAATTTGACCGCGCTCGCCTTTGAATTCTCGCCCACCGTGGAGGCGGCTCTGGTGCCATCTGGGCCCGATACCGTGACCTTCGACGTGGCGGGCCTGGACCGGCTTTTCGGCCTCCCCCAGGACGTGGCCGCCGCCATCGCGCGCCGCGCCCGCGAATGCGGCGTGAAGGCCAATCGTGCGCTCGCCCGCAACCCCGATGCCGCCATCTGCGCCGCCCGCGGATTCAGTGGCGTGAGCCTGATTCCACACGGCGACGAAGGCAAATTCCTGGCCAAACTTCCGCTTGCCCTGCTCTCGCCCGCTCCCCAATTGCTCGAAACCCTGGAGCGCTGGGGCATCCGCCGCTTCCACGAAATGGCCGCGCTCCCGCCGCTCGGCATCGCCGAACGGCTCGGCCCGGAGGGATTGCGCCTCCGCGAACTTGCCCGCGGCGAAGGCGACCGCAAGCTGCTCCCGCTCGTCGACCCGCTCCATTTTGAAGACGCGATCGAGCTGGATTACCCCGTCGAATTGCTGGAGCCGCTCGCCTTCCTGCTGGCGCGCCTGATCAACGGATTGGCCACGCGGCTGGCCACCCGCGGCCTGGCCACCGACGAACTCCGCCTGCGCCTCAAACTGGAAACCGGCGGCACCCACGAACGCTGCCTGCGCCTGCCGGTCCCTTCGCTCGATACCAAGGCGTTCCTCAAACTGCTGCAACTCGATCTGGAAGCCCACCCGCCCGTCGGCCCGGTCGTGCACCTGTGGATGGGCGTCAATCCGGTGAAGCCGCAAGCCGCGCAGACCGGCCTCTTCGTCCCCGTCGCGCCAGAACCGGTGAAACTGGAGCTGACGCTGGCGCGCATACAGGCCTTCGTCGGGGAAGGCCGCGTGGGCACTCCGGAGCTGCTGGATACCCACCGCCCCGATGCCTTCCGTATCCTGCAATGGGGCCGGTCAACCGCCGCCCCTCAACGGCCAGCGCCGTCCACCCGCCTCGCCCTGCGCATTTTCCGCCCGCGGCGCGCCGCCCGTGTCGCCATCGCT
>JANYJN010000162.1 GCA_025358475.1 Candidatus Solibacter sp. | reverse complement strand
CGCCACGTTTTGCGCGCGTACCTGTGAGGTGTCCACCAGGCTCGCAAACTCCGGATCCCCCTCTGTCAGCGCCCCCATGCCGGCATTCACTCCGTTCGGCCCCGTGATCCGCTGCAGTACCTTGCCCGTCGCCGCGCTTCCGATTTTGCTTGTCATCAGCCCCTCTGTATCATCCGCGGCACGGGCACCCAGTAGCTCGGTGCTTGCCCGCTGCCTGCCGGTCGTCCCGTTGTGCACAATATGTCCGGCTGCGCCCACGTCTGCCCCGGCGCCAAAGTGTGCAGGTTCTGTATCGTCATAGTCGCCGGGCTCGTCCCGCTGTAGACGTTCCATCCCACTACCTTCGCCGGCGTGCTGGTCTCTACCGCGAAGGAACTGCCCGACACCTCGATCATTGCCGGTACCGAACTGGCCCCCTCTTCACTCGCCGCATTACTCCACGCGATGGCGACGTAGTAGGCCCCGTCTGTTAGACCACCCGCCGATACCCGCACCACCGGCGTTGCCGCCTGCTTCACTGGGTCCGCCGCCATCCCCAGCCCGTTCTGGATCGCCTGGTTGTACGCCCACTTCGCCCTCTCGTGGTATTCGTCCCGCTTTCCCCCATACCGGTCGTTCAGTTGACTGTTGTATGCGTCCCCGTACACCATCTCCAGCGTCCGGAAAATGTGCCAGAGCTTGAGTGGGGACGTCATCACTACCTGCTCGATCGCCGGCGGCGCGCCTATTTGCCCCGCCAGCCGAAGCCGGCCCAGCATTCCCGCCACCTCGACCCACACTTCCTCATGTGCCAACGCCAGCTTCCGCGTCACGTCGATACCCTCGACAGTGGCGACATTCAGTAGCTGCGAGTCATGCCCCCTCAGATCTTCGATGCTCGTAACCGCGCCGTCCGTGAACAATGCCATCGTGTGCCGCCTACTCCTTGGAACCTCGCGCCTCACTCCGCAGCCGGTCAAGATCCGTCGTGGATAACACCGTCAACTGGAGTCTCGCCGCCGTCGCCGCCCGCTCCGCCACTCGCCGGGCATCCGCTACCGCCTCGCGATACGCTTTCGCCTCATCCTTCGATGCCAGCCGAACCGTCCCCTCCACCAGCAGTTTGGCAGCCAACCGGCGCGCCACCTCGGTCTTCGTCCCGCTCTTCCCACCGTCCGCTGTCTCCACGCTTACCACGAGCGGAAACTCATCCGTCATCTTCGTTTCTAGCTCGCGTATCTTCTGGTAATACACCTGTAGGTCCATTTGCAGTCCTTTCCTATCTCTTGGTCTTGTGGCATGAGTCGCTCATGACGCCCGCGGCATCTCAAACCACTCATAAAACTTCATGCAACTTACTGGCATCCAACTCTACCTTGTAGGTTCCCTTCGTCAGTTCCGATCAGCCTTCAACTGCCTAGCTGCGAAGCCCCGCGTCCGTCCCGCGCATTCTCTGCGGAGACCTTCCTTGGTGGGGCACACTTTAGCCTGCCAATCCGAGCAAAGCTCGGACTCTTCTTCCTCCGCCTTCTCCGCTCCCTCCGCGCGCCACCCCGGGGGAACGCGGGAATCCTACTTCTTCCGCCACCTTGTCCGTGCTTTCTCCGCGTCTTCCTCAGCGTCTCCGCGTCAGATCGACACCTTCCCTCTCCACCACTCCCCGTGAGCACCGGCATCCCGCCCCATTTGGCGCAGGACGCCGGCATGCCCTCGCTTCCCCCTAGGTGTTTACCTGCACACCCGACGAGTTCCGCAGCACTCCGCACCCGTACAGCACGTCCACCGTGAACTGCTGTGCCAGCGTGTTCGGCTGGTAGCTCATCACCACCCGCATCCCGAAGTTGCCCAATTCCGCATACTCCGCGATGGCGCCAGTACCCGGCAGCGGCTGCGGCAGCCGCCTCACCACCAAGCCCAAAGCGTTCTTCGTGAACGCCATATTGTGTGTCGTCACCGGACTGCTGCCCGTCTTCTGCACGAACTGCGAGCGGAACACGAAGAAGTCCTTGATCTTTCCAATCGTGCCGTCGATCAGCGCCCGTAGGCCGGCATCGCCCGCTGACTGGAATTCGCTGAACCGCTGAATCTGCCGCCACTGCGAGTACGTCGCCGCGTCCACTACGATGAACTTCTGTTCGCCCGGCGGTACCTTCGCCAAAAACAGCGCCGTCTCCGCCGCGTCAATCGTCGCTTCCGAGATCACCGTCCCCGCCGTTCCCACCGGACTGTTCGCCGTGAAGCCCACGTACAGTGCCAGTAGGTCGCTTTCGATCTTCTGAGCGATCGCCGCCACCGCCGGCTCCATGTAGAGC
Source organism: Candidatus Solibacter sp. (assembly GCA_025358475.1). Taxonomy (GTDB): domain Bacteria; phylum Acidobacteriota; class Terriglobia; order Bryobacterales; family Bryobacteraceae; genus Solibacter. The sequence goes on along the minus strand of JANYJN010000162.1, from coordinate 339 downwards.
CTCAGCAGATCCGGCACCGCCAGCACCTTGGTCACATCCGGAATCTGGAAGGTGGCTTCCGCGTGCGTGTCCAGCCTGATTTGGGCGTTCCCCAAACTCGGATTCTGCGTCTGTACCGTTCCGCCCTCGGCGATGTTGTTCGCCACCATAGTCGGCGGAATCGGCACGTTGATTGTGTCGCCGGCTTGCGCCAGCACCGGCTCGTAATCGCGATTCACCAGGTTCCCCATCACGAGGTTCCCCACCAGCACCGGCAATGCGTCCGCCGCTACCAGTTTGACAATCGCATTCGCGATGTTACTCGAAGTAATTGCTGCCATTCTTTCTCTCCCTCAAATC
>JANYJN010000130.1 GCA_025358475.1 Candidatus Solibacter sp. | reverse complement strand
TATCCTCAACGCCGTGGTCAACCTGCAAGGTAGCGTCGAACAGTTGAAGCTCGCCAAACTGGCCCGCGATTTCGCGCAGAAGAACCTGGACGCCGAGAACAAGAAGTACGAGCTCGGCACCGAAATCAACCAGAACGTCATTTTGGCGCAAAACGCGCAGGTACAGGCGGAATCCAACGTGGTGGTCAACCAGATCGGATTACGGCGCAACCTGCTCACCGTCCTCACCAAGACCGGCGAGCTGCTGGAAGAGCGCGGCATCGTCATTCAGTAACTCCCCGGCACGAAACGGGCCATTGGCGTCAAGGCAAGGGAATTGCGCTGGGGCATCCCCTCAACTGACTCCGCAACGGGACGTAGTAGGAGTAATCCGGCCGCCGACTTCGCCGTAAGTTTTATTTGCCGGGGCGGTTCTGGACGGAGGGAAGAAGCGTCAGGTTGAGAGCGGGCCACCGCTCGAACCCGCGGTCAAAAGTAACCAGCGAATACGAGTTTGCTTCGGCAAAAGCGGCCAAGTATGCATCCGTCCAGGAACTCGGTCCAACGCCAGCCTGGGTCATGAGTTGGCGCCAGACGGCATCGAGACGGTCCGGCTCGGTAGCGAAGTCCAGCCGTCGATCGGCACGCAACTGCCCGAAGGTCTCCCATGCCTGAACGATAGTCCTCGGAGCTCTTCCCATTACATTGGAATTTGTCAACAGACGCAGCATGCCCATTTGTGTTATCCGGCAGAATGCGACGGAAGCATCGGGTTGCGCGGCGAACCATTCGCGCGCCGGCATGTGGTGAACGTGGCCTTCAGCCGCGAGCGCGATCCATATGTTGACGTCAGGCAGCGAAATGATCATCTGACATTAATTCGTCCACATCCCTGCCCGTGACGGGCCGGATCGGTCCGGTTTCGGAGGCGGGGATCAGGGGTAGAGATACGTTGAAGACGCGCCGAGCGGACGGCTGGCAGCGTGCCACATGCTCCTCGACAATCCGCCGAATCAGATCGCCGGGCGTAGCACCCTCTCGCCTGGCAAGCATCGCGAGTTGCTGGAGGACTACCTCCGGGAGTTCGACTGTAGCCTGCATGATGACCATTGTCCCATGTCCGGGTCGCCGTGAGAACTCGCACCATCGAGCGAGGATTCTGCGCAAATGAAGCAACCGGGACTTGACGGGATCTATCCCGGCGATGATGCATAAGGTTCGGCGCCAGGGAGCAATCCAAGATTCCGGCGGTAGGAAAGGGGCGGCGTGACCCCGCCGTGAGCGTTGCCGATCCTTTTTTCGGGACTCGGCAGTGGTGTCTTGTCCACAAAATGGCTGCGCGGAGCGTTTCCCAGACGAGGATCATGGCAACAATGTACATAAGTCTTCCGGAAGAGAGCACTCAAAGCCACTGCAGTCCCCGCGCCAATGTGTTGCGCATCTGTCAGCACCAGAAGACCCTTCGCGCGGTCGGAGGTGTTCACCGAAACCAGGGATATTCTAGAGTCAAATGCCCGTTGTTAGGGCTCGCATTGGCGATTTCCTTTCCAGCCCTTGCCCAGATGCAGCCGCCCCTCGCTCCCGTCAGAGACGCCGTGGATACCCATTTTGGCGTGCCGGTGCATGACTCCTATCGATACATGGAGGATCTCGCCAATCCCGAGGTCCAGACATGGCTTAAGGGGCAGGCTGATTTCACGAGGTCGATCCTGGACAGGATTTCCGGCCGCGAAGGGCTCGGGTCCAGGGTCGAACAACTGCGAAATGCCGCCACCTCTCGGGTCGGCGACGTGCGCATGAACGGCGCCTGGGTCTACAGCCTCAAGCAGCTTACCGGCGAGAATACGCCGAAGTTGTATGTTCGCGAGGGCCTGCATGGCAATGACCGGCTGCTGGTGGATCCCGAGTCAATGTCAGCGCCGGAAGGGACCCACAATTCCATCACCTTTTACGCACCATCTCCCGACAACAAGTACCTGGCCTTCGGCATTGCCGGCGGAGGATCGGAAAACACGATCCTGCACGTTCTCGACTTGACCCTCGGCAAGGAGACTGGGGACGTCATTGACCGCGCAGAACTGGGCGGCCCGAGTTGGACGGAGGACCACCGCCTCTTCTATACCCGCCTCCAGAAGCTGGAACCGGGCGCCCGGCCGGAGGGAAAGTACCTCAACGCCCGCGCTTACGTGCACACGCTGGGCACGGATCCAGACCAGGATACTGCCCTGTTGGGATCCGGAGCGTTGCCCAGCCCATCTCTTGCCCCGGCCACCTATCCCTTCGTCGGAACCGCAAGGGGATGCCCGTGGCTGTTCGGGGTGGTGCTCAACGGTGTGCAGAAGGAATGGACGATCTATTTGGCGCCAGTCCGCTCTCTCGAAGGCGGCAGCCCCGCCTGGCGAAAAGTGGTGGACGTATCGGATGGGGTCGTCAACTTTACAAGTCACGGTAATGACCTCTTCGTGCTGACTCATCGAGGCGCCTCGAACGGCAAGATACTCAAGCTCAGCCTCGCCGATCCTCAGATGGAAAACGCCGCCGAACTCCTACCGGCGAGCAAGGGCGTGATCACCGGTCTCGCTGCCGCCGGGGACGCCCTGTACGTGGTCCGGTCGAAGGGCGGGCGCAGCGAGCTCTTGCGTCTGCCTTACGCGCCAGACTCTTCCGTGGAAACCCTCAAGCTTCCTTTTGTCTGCGATGTTTCACGCCTCATGGCGGACGAACACCTGCCTGGTGTGGCTTTTTTCGCTAGCGCCTGGACCCGGGCCGGCAGCATTCTCGCCTATGACCCAAAGCTCCAGCGGGTCTTGGATATCGGACTCCAGCCCCAGGGGTCCTTCGATAACCCCGGGAACCTGGTGGTGGAAGAGGTCCTGGTGGAGGCCAAGGACGGGGTTTTGGTCCCTATGTCCATCGTGCATCGGAAGGGGCTCAAACGCGATGGCAACAATCCTTCGATCCTGGACGGTTATGGTTCCTATGGCATCGCCCAAACTCCAAACCTTGATCTATCGAGTTTGGCCTGGTACGAGCGGGGCGGAATCATCGCCGTGGCACATGTCCGTGGCGGCGGAGAGTACGGTGAAGACTGGCATCTTGCGGGGAGTCGCTTGAACAAACCCAACACCTGGCGTGACGGGATCGCATGCGCGGAATGGTTGATTGCGCATCGGTACACTTCGGCGGCCAAACTCGCCATCCAGGGCAGCAGTGCCGGCGGCATCTTCGTCGGCCGGGCCATCACGGAGCGTCCGGACCTATTCGCGGCGGCCATCGATGCATCGCCTCTTTCAGACATGATCAGGTTTGAATCTTCCCCCGGTGGCGCGCAGAACATACCGGAGTTTGGATCCATCACGACCGAAGATGGGTTCAGGAGCCTCTTCGAGATGAGTCCGTATCATAAGGCCGTTGACTCCACCCGGTATCCGGCGGTGTTGTTGACTACGGGGATGAACGATCCCCGGGTCGCCCCCTGGCAAGCGGCGAAAATGGCCGCCCGGCTTCAGGCTGCCACCAGCAGTGGCAAGCCCATCCTCCTTCGGATCGACTACGACGCCGGCCATGGCTTCGGTTCCACCGAGAAGCAGCTAGCCGGGCAGCACGCCGACATGATGGCCTTCCTGCTTTGGCAACTTGGCGCCAAGGGGTTTGGGCTCACGGTCCGCGCAACCGATGGCTCTTTGACGGCGAGACCCGGCGTGATGCAGCGGGAAGGGCGGAGATGAAGGCACAAGTTATTGTGGCCATAATGTACCTGAGTCTTCAAGAGGAGAGGCCCGCATGAAGGATCAGCGGCCGGAGTACGAACGGCTCATCGCGCCGATCACGGATCGGATGATTCGTGCCGTGTGGCGCATCGTGCGAGACCCAGACGACGCGGAGGACGCATTCCAGGAAGCCCTGCTGACGGTGTGGAAGCGTTGGGGCCAAATTCAGAGTCATCCCAATCCCCACGCCCTGGTATTGCGCATCTGTATCCATTGCGCGCAAGACACGTTGCGGCGGAGGGCCCGCCGCGAGAAACGGATGGACGGGGACGGCGTCCCGGAGGCGATTGCAGACACGACGCCATCCGCGGTCCAGCGGCTCGCGGGCGTGGAACAGGGCGCGGAGGTGCTGCGCGCCATCGGAACTCTTTCGAAGAACCAGGCACAGGCGATCCTGATGCACGCGGTCGAGGAAATCCCATACGGCGATATCGCGGCGGCGATGGATTGCGGGGAGGCGACGGTGCGCAAACATGTGGCGCGGGCGCGCGCCAAGCTCCGTACCCTGCTAGGGCATCTGTTTCCGCAAGTCGCAAAGAAGGAGGAAGGCATCCATGCTTAACACGAAGCCCGGCACGAACGGCGAAGTGGACGATCTCATTCGAAGGAGTACGCACGTGGACGTGCCCATCGAGGTCGAAGAGCGTTTGCGGCGCAGGCTCGCGGAGTTTCAGACGAAGATCGAGCAGCGGCCGCCGAGCCCGCTACGGAGGCTCGTGTATTCACTCATGCGTCCTCCTGTGTTCCGCGTGGCCGCGATGGTTGTCGTCGCCGTAGTCGTTGCGCTGGTGATCCTGCCCATCGGGTCGAAGTCGGGACGCGCGTACGCGCAGGCCGCGGCGCAGTTCAGGGCCGCGCGTTCGTTGCAGTATAAGGTCGTTCTGGCGCCGTACACCGAGGTGGACTTCAGCTATCTGGCGCCCCGCAGTCGCCGCGTCAATTGTTCGTGGGGGATTGAGATTCGAACCGATAGCGCGGGCCGGCAGATCGTGCTACTGCATTGGACCCGGCAGTACGCGATGGAAGAAGGAACGTCCGGCACTTTCGCAAACGCGATGGACCTGGTGGATCAATTGAGGGCGCTGCCCCGGACGGCGGATGAAACGCTGGGCGAGCAGCAGTTGGGAGGCAAACGGCTGACCGGATACAGGCTGCGCCATATGCCGCCAAGCGCCATGATCGGCAACCTCAAGGAGATGGACCTATGGGTGGATGGGAGAACAGGGCATCCCGATCACGTGGACATCACGATTCAGGAGGCGGGCAAACCGCTCCATAAGATGCAGATCAAGGACATCCGGCTGGACGGCACGGTCGATCCATCGCAGTTCACCACCACCCCTCCGGCCGGTTATAGCGCGATTCCAATCCCTGGCGAGAAGCACCACGTGCAAGCGGCTGAGCAGCCTGATGCGCTGCGGCCCGAGATCAAGCAGGCCGAGGCGCTGACCGCGGTGGTGGTGCGGATGAAGGGCTCATTCTTGCAGGCGGCCGCGGTTGTCGGAGTTGTGGAATCGCATCTAAAGGAGATGGGTGTGGCTCCGGCCGGCCCTGCCTTTGGACGCTTCCACTCCGAACAGGATTGGGACGCCGGGTATCCTGTTCCGTCAGGAACACGCGTCAAGGCGCCGTTCCAGACCGTCACGCTGCCCGCCACAACGGTAGCCTCGGCGACGGTGCCTGGTGCTTGGGGCCAGGATTCCGGGAGCCGCTGGGCAACCTTTCTGAAGTGGGTTGTCGAGCATGGTTACGTGCCCGCCGGGCCGCCAATGGAGTTCTGGTCGGGCGAGGCGCAGACGCAATCTACCGAGATGCGGCTCGCGGTCAGGAAAGCCAACTGAGCGCAACGCCCGCGGGAAGCCAGATCGTGCCGAGCGCGCCACGGCGCCCCGGATCGCCACTCGCCTCTCATGAGGGTTCGCCAGCGCCGATTCCACGACCAACAGATCGATGTCGCTATCCTTGGTCATTTGCCCAGCGGCGGCGTATTCAAGCCTGCTTCCTCCTGCCCCGTTTTCGGCACGGATCGTCCCACAAGCGGACACCCCCCATTCCTTCCTATCCGCGCTTCCGCCTGAAACGTCATATGTTACGCTAAACGACGATTGGCAGGCGCCGTGCCTTTAAGGCACGGGAATCCAAATGGACATACAACGCAAAGACGCCGGTAAGAAGCGGCTGATTCG
>JANYJN010000098.1 GCA_025358475.1 Candidatus Solibacter sp. | reverse complement strand
GCCGACGAAATCTGCTGCCGGATGGAGCGGATTCCCATGTTGGAGTTGGCCATACCCACCATTACCTCCAGACGGCCCAGGCCGTCGCGCGGGGTGTTGGCGTGCAGCGTGGTGAGCGATCCATCGTGACCCGTGTTCATGGCCTGCAACATGTCGAGCGCTTCCTCGGCGCGGACTTCTCCCACGATGATGCGGTCGGGGCGCATGCGCAACGCGTTGATCACCAGTTGGCGGATGTGGATGGCGCCGGTGCCTTCCACGTTCGCCGGCCGGGTTTCCATGCGCGCCACATGCGACTGCTGAAGGCGCAACTCGGCGGCGTCTTCAATGGTGACGATGCGCTCGTCTTCCGGTATGTAGGAAGATATGGCGTTGAGCAGGGTAGTCTTGCCGGAGCCCGTACCGCCGCTGATCAGGATGTTGAGGCGCGCCTTGACGCAGCCTTTCAGGAGTTCCAGCATGCCCTCGGTCAAGGCGAACATAGCCACCAGATCCTCGCCTTTGAGCGCGTGGCGGCCGAAACGGCGGATGGAAAGCAAGGGGCCGTCCACCGCCACTGGCGGGATCACGGCGTTGACGCGCGAGCCATCGGGCAGCCGCGCGTCCACCATGGGCGACGATTCGTCGACCCGGCGTCCCACGCGGGAGACGATCTTTTCGATGATGCGCAGCAGGTGGGCGTCGTCCTTAAACTCCACCGGCGTGCGGTACAGTTTGCCGCCCCGCTCCACGTAGACGCGGTGCGGCGTGGTCACCAGAATGTCGCTGATGGTGGGGTCCTGGAGCAGCGGTTCCAGCGGGCCGAGCCCGAACACCTCATCCAGAATCTCTTCGATGACCCGGTCCTTTTCCACCAGGCTGAGGGGCGTCTTCTCCTCTTCGACCAGCCGGGCGACGGCCGTGCGAACTTCCGCGCGGACGCGTTCGCCGGACATGGAGGAGAGCGCCTCCAGGTTGATCCGGTCCAGTAGTTTCCGGTGCAGCGTGAACTTCAGCTCCTGATACTCCGGAGTGGATCCCTCACTGGTGAAGAGGCGATTTACCCAACCGGTCTCGCTGTTCTGACGTGCCCTCGATGCGGGATCCACCGTTGTTGCCATAGTTTTCTTCCTCTTGCTGAGAACTGTTGAGTAGAGGGGGACGAGTGTTCAAGGATGAGCCGAATAGGGCCTCTTCCCTATTCGCTGTCCAACACAGTGTTTGGCGAACTGTTTGGACTGGCACTGGTGCGGGGGCCGCGGATTGCGCCCGGCCTCAGAACGGCGCGCGCGGCGCGGCGCAGCACAAAGATTCGGCGCCGGCCCGATGAAACATGACTAAAGCTATGCTGGAATGCCCCAGCGGCACAAGTCCACTTCAGTGAACAGGGGGGCATGCCGGCGCTAATCCGCCGATGGGCCGGCCGCGACCGCCGGGCGGGGGTACCAAGCCTACTTGTAACCGGGCGCGGACCCTTGTATAGTGAAATGGCTCTTTATGGTCCATGATCGGGCCCCGGTCGAGGGGCTGCAAAGTGTCTGGGCCGGGAACGCGCAACCGCGACGTCTCCCAGATTATGAAAAAACCATCGTAAGATGAAGTAGAGGAAACATGAAAGAAACAGGTACCGTGAAGTGGTTTAACGCCGCAAAAGGCTTCGGATTCATCCAACGTGAGAATGGCGAGGACGTTTTCGTCCATTTCTCCGCTATCGAAGCCAGCGGTTATCGCTCGCTCGACGAAGGCGCGCGCGTGTCGTTTGTCGTGAAAAAAGGCCCGAAGGGTTTGCAGGCGGAAGACGTTAGCTTGGCATAGGACTTCCACAACTTCTTCTAGAACACTCGGCGAAACTGCCGAATCCTCAACAAGCTGGCAAGCGGCCGGCACTCCGAGCGATACCTTTTCTGATGCGCCGATTGGTTCGTAGCTTTGGAAGGGGGAGGTTTTATCCCCGGAACCGGCCGCGCTACCAGCAAATCTGCTTGTTACCGGTGATTACCAGGGTGAGTACGTCCGGCTGGGAGAGCTACGAGTTTGCCTTCCCACAACCTTGTCATTGCCAGGGTGGGTAGAACTTTGTCCGGACGCAAAGTTGGCGCATCGCAACGCCCATCAAAGCCGCAACCGTGAAGGAGCGGTTGCCGGCGTAGTCTCTATTTCCGAGGAAGGCTCAGCCTTGACCTTATTTAGGCTGTAACTGCACCAGCGGAGCGGTGTGAACCGGTCCCACCGGGGATAGCGGCAGGGTCTGCGGATCGCGCCAGTAGTCCATGGCGCCGGTCTGATGCGCGCAGGCGACGGTGCAGCGCGGGGCGCACTCCTTGGCGGTGCGGTATTCGCGCCGGATATCCTCGACGGTGTACTGAAGCAGCGGCTTGCCGGGGTAGCCGCGCTGCTGCGAACAATAGTGCACCAGGCCGTCCTCGCAAATGTAGAGGTAGCGGGCGCCGGCCCGGCAGCGCCAAGTGTTCTCTTTGCCGTGCGCGATATTGTCCTGGAAACCGTTGATGCGCGCGTAGCTGGATTTCTCCATGGCGCGCATCGCCAGGTAGACCTCGCGTTCCTCGTCCGCCAACGGCCGGAGTTGTCCGTCGCCATCGTGAATGATGCCTACGGTGGAAGTGAATCCCAGTTCCAGCGCCCGCCTGCCGATGGTCAGGGCGTCCTGCGGAGTGTGAATGCCGCCCCCCACCACGGAGTTGATGTTCACGTGGAACTCGGCGTAGTCCGCCAGTAGCAGCAGCTTCCGGTCCAGCACCTTCAGGCTTTTCTTGGAAACTTCGTCCGGCAGGACGTTGTCGATGGAGATTTGCAGATGCTCCAGGCCGGCGCGATTGAGGCGCTGGATGCGCTCGGCGGTCAGCAGGTAGCCGTTGGTGATCATGCCGGCGATGATACCGTGGCCGCGCACGCGGGCGATCAACAGGTCGAGGTCGGGGTGGAGCAGGGGCTCGCCGCCGGAGATGGTGATGACGGTGGTGCCGAGCGACGCCAAGTGGTCCAGCCGCGGGTACATGGCATCCACTGGGACTGGCTTGGAGAAATCGTCAAACTCGTTGCAGTAGGAGCACGCCAGGTTGCAGCGCCGCATGGGGATCACGTGCGCCAGGATGGGGTGATCCGTAGAGGCCAAGCCCTTGGCAATCATTTGGAGTTCGCGCGTGCGCCGGTGGGCGGCCAGAAACGCGCGGCGCAGGTGTTTGACTTGCAACATACGGCGAAGACCCCGTTATTAAATCACACCCCAAGGGCGTTGCCCATATGTAACTGTGTGATCGGGGTTTAACCGGGGTTGAACGGTTCAATGCGTCATCAGGCCGACCCGCTGCCAGCCGGCGCCGCGCGCCACGTCGATGACCTCCGCCCGGCCTGGCAATCATCCAGATGGCGATCCCCGCCCCGAAGACGTGATCGTCGATGTGCCGCCGGAAGAGGTCGCGGGGGCTCGGGGAGCACCCTTGGGAAGGTGCGGACGTTCCGGCCGTCGGCACCGTATCCAGTGGACGCAACGCGCGGCAACTGCGTAAACTGGGCATATGACGACTTGGCAAGAGTTCCTTAGCAGTAGCCCACAGGTCTGCGGCGGTGAGCTCTGTGCTGCGGAGACGCGAATTCCGGTCACCGTGATCCTCGACAGTCTGGCCGAGGGTGCCACTAAGGGTGAGATCTTGGCGAGCTATCCATCCCTTCGCGCGGAACACATCAATGCCGCTCTGGCCTACGCCGCAGAATTGGCGCACGAAGAACGTCTCGTGCCGATCAGGGCACTGTGAAGTTCAAGCTTGATGAGAACCTCCCTGTTGAATTGGTGACGGATCTTCGCGGTCTGGGTCACGATGCCGACACGGTCACCGGCGAAGGACTTAGCGGTGCGGCAGACCCGGCAGTTGTGGATGCGGCCTTTGCCGCCGATCGGATCCTGTTCACGCTCGATAAGGGGATAGCCAATCTCCAGCGCTACCCGCTTCAGCAACATGCGGGAGTTGTCTTATTTCGACCAGACACCTCGGGACGCGGCGCAGTGATTGCGTTTGTGCGCGAGCGGCTACACAAGGTGCTTGAAATGAACCTCACCAGCCGGCTGACGGTGGTAGGACCCTCCCGTATCCGGTTCCGATAGGCGGGCGTGCCCGGTAACAAGGCGGCTATCGCGGGTCTCCGGCGTATGCTGGAGCCAGCAGAAATCCGTGGCGGTTGTCTCCACCACGCAAATTAATAGCGTCCCACCCCTAACCGATTTGTCCGACACGGACAAATCTTATCCATGCTTTCTTTTGAAATCATTGGCTTACGCGTGCCATTTTGTCCGACTCGGACAAATCGGCTCCCACCAGACGTGCCGCGGAGGCGGCGGGAGTGGCCATCGCGGAACGCCGTGCTTCCCGACGCGGTGCGTGCGCCAGAGCAACCGCCTCCCCTCGCCACTGTTGCACAATTTGACACCCCGTCCCGGCAGGTGATAAATGTAGGGTCTCCACAAGGAATTAGCGATGGCTGACGAGCAGAAGCCTGGGGAATCAGAGGCCGCTCCTCCCCCCGGGAGCGAGGCCGTGGGACAACCGGAAAAACCAGCCGCCGAGGCCGCCAAGCCGGCGCCTCCGAAGGCCACCCCTCCCAAGCCCGCGGCGCCACCGGTACCGAAGCCGCCCGCCATCATGCTGGCCACGCCGTGGGAGAGCGACCTGGCTCACGAACTCAAGCAGACGTTCGGCGAAAGCATCCTCGAAACATCTACCTACCTGGGCCAGAACTTTGTCGTTGCCAAGCCGGATTCGGCGATTCCCATTCTGGAATACTTAAAGCTGGAGTCGGATTTCGACTACCTGGTGGACATCACGGCGGTGGATTGGCCTAAGCGCGCGGAGCGCTTCGACGTCGTCTACATCTTATATAGCTTCTCGCGGAACGAGCGGGTGCGCGTCAAGATCTTCATCCCCGACGGATTTAAGCCGGAGACGGCGGTGGGCGTCCACCTGACCGCCAACTGGCTGGAGCGCGAGGTCTACGATATGTTCGGCCTCGAATTCGCGGGGCACCCCGACATGCGGCGCATCCTGATGCCCGACGAGTGGCAGGGCTTCCCGCTGCGCAAAGACTACGGAATTCTCCAGCAGGATCAACGCTGGGTGCGGGAGAACCTGGGAATCGAAAGCGGCCAGTGATCGCGGTATGCCTGACTCAACTTTTCTAGACACCACCGAATTAGTTCTCAACATGGGCCCGCAACACCCATCAACCCACGGGGTGCTGCGCGTCATCCTCAAGCTGGATGGCGAGAAGGTGCTGGGAACCGAGTGCGTCATCGGCTATCTGCACCGCGGCGTGGAGAAGATCGCCGAGAACCGCACCTACGCGCAGTTCAACCCCTACGTGGACCGCATGGATTACGTGGCGGCCATCTCCAACGGGCTGGGCTATTGCCTGGCGGTGGAGAAATTGCTCAACGTGGAAGCGCCGCCGCGCGCGCAGGCCATCCGCGTCATCCTCACGGAGCTGAATCGCATTGCGAGCCACCTTTTGTGGCTGGGCACGCACGCCTTGGATATCGGCGCCATCACGCCGGTGTTCTACTGCCTCCGCGAGCGCGAGGAAGCGCTCAAGATCTTCGAAAAGTATTGCGGTGCGCGCCTCACCACGCACGCCTTCCGCATCGGCGGCCTGCTCTACGAGACCTACGACGGCTTCGAACGGGAGATCCGCGATTTCTGCGCCATGTTCGTGCCCAAGGTGGATGAGTACGAAGAGCTGCTCACCAACAATCGCATCTGGAAAGGGCGTTTGAAGGACGTCGGCATTCTGAACGCCGACGAGTGCAAGGAATACGGCGTGACCGGTCCGGTGCTGCGCGCCGCCGGCGTGAAGTGGGACCTGCGCAAGGCGCAGCCCTACTCGGGCTACGAGAAGTACGATTTCGAGATTCCCATCCGGCAGAACGGCGACACCTATGACCGGTACGTGGTCCGCATGGAAGAGATGCGCCAATCGGTGCGCATCATGCAGCAGGCGGTGGAGGCCATTCCCGAAGGCCCCGTTATGGGCAAGGTCGGCAAGGTCATCAAGCCCCCGGTGGGCGAGGCCTACGTGTCCATCGAAGCGCCCAAGGGCGAGCTGGGATATTACGTGGTGAGCGATGGCAGCACGCAGCCTTATCGCGTGCGCGTGCGGCCGCCCTCGTTCGTGAACTTGCAGGCGCTGGACCGGATGATCCGCGGCGGCCTGGTGGCGGACGTGGTGGCCGTAATCGGAACTCTGGATATCGTGTTGGGTGAGATCGATCGGTAATGGTTGGCACTTATGCGCGATTTACTGAATAAAATCTTTCTGGTGGATCTGTTCCAAGGCTTGTGGGTGACGTTCCGGAACCAGAATCCGAAGTACATCTACACGGAACAGTATCCCCAGGAGCGTCCGAA
>JANYJN010000073.1 GCA_025358475.1 Candidatus Solibacter sp. | reverse complement strand
GGCTACTGACTAAGTTTGTCCGATAATACGCAGTGGGGAATGTTCTACGCACCAACCGGAATTTGGGCGGAGTGCGTCACTTTGACGCGTAACACCGTTGCTGACATTTGCTGGGCACTGCGAGATAGATCCTGCCTGACGCCGTAGCGTTTATGTTCGCTTGCAGCGGACGCTTCGCCCACTCGAAATACCATTCGCACACGACGCTTTGGTTCACCCTGCACACACGTCGAAACCTCAACCGATCGTCTGTGCCTTCCTCACCCCTCCCGCGGAAACATCTCCCGCACCATTTCCATCGCCTCCTCCCGGCTCCCGATGCGGCCTTCCAGTTGCGCGTCTTCCAGCACCGCCAGAATCTGCGAAAATTGCGGCCCCGGCTCGTACCCCATCCCAATCAGGTCCGCCCCCGTCACCAGCCTTTCGGGCCGCAAGTGTTCCGCGCCGTATTCCTCGAACTTCGCCTTCGCCAGGGCGTAGTTCTCCAGCCGCTGGCTGCTGCTCATCGCGTCCAAACGGTGCAGTTCCAGGTGGTCGGCAAATCCTGGCAGCCGCAGAAAGCGCTTTAATGTGCTTTCTTTCATGCGACTTACGTCCTTAAACCTCATGTGATTGTCGATTAGCGCTTCCACCTGCTCGATCTCCTCTCGCGAGAACCGCAATCGCGTCAGGATACCCCGCGCCACCCGGACGCCTTCCTCCACGTGGCCGTCGAAGCGGATCCGCTCCGCCACTCGAAACGTGGCCGGCTTGCCCACATCGTGCAGCAGCGCCCCGAGCGCCAGGGTCGGCGTCGGCTCGCGCAACTGCGCCAATAGAAGCAGCGTGTGCCGCCAGACGTCCCCCTCGGGATGGTACTGCGGCGGCTGCGCCACCCCCTTCATGGCCGTCACCTCCGGCAGCAGATCCGCCAGCATGCCGCTCGCGTCCAGCAACTCGAAGCCGCGCCGCGCCCCACCCTCGGTCAGAATCAGCACCAGCTCTTCGCGCACGCGCTCCATCGCCACCTTGAGGATCAAGGCGTGGTCGCGCCGCATGGCATCGAACGTCGCGGCCTCAATTTCGAATCCCAAGCGCGCCGCAAACCTCACCCCGCGCAGCAACCGCAGATGATCCTCGCGAAACCGCGCGTAAGGGTCGCCGATCGCCCGGACGACGCCGCGCGCCAGATCGCCGCGCCCATCCACGAAATCCAGCACGTTCCCCGTGTCCGGGTCCATCATCAGCCCGTTGATGGTGAAATCCCGCCGCAGCACGTCCTCCCGCGGATCGCTCTCAAAGTGCACGTGGTCCGGATGCCGGCCGTCCAGGTAATCGTGATCGCTGCGGAAGGTGGCCACCTCCACCTGTTCGAACACGTCGCGCACCAGCACCACTCCGAAATGCGCCCCCACCCGCCCCGAGCGCGGGAACAGATCCATAATGCGGTCCGGCCGCGCGTCCGTCGCGATATCGAAGTCCCTGGGCTTCACCCCCAGCAGCAGGTCGCGCACACATCCGCCTACCAGGAACGCCTGGTGTCCCATGCCGCGCAGCTTGGCGATCACCTCATGTGCAAGCGCTTCGGAATCCACCTCCCTATGCTAATATGAAGTCGCCGAGCTCCGCCTGGAGACGGGGGACCCATGATCGCGGGGCGCAGTCCGCAAGGACGGAGTACTTTCAAGCTCTAGCCCGTCAGCTAACCTCGTAGGCTAATTTGAGAGTCGCCGTTATAGTGGGCGATCCAGGAGAAACTTTCCGTGCAATCTGAGCCTCGGGCAGCCACCGTAAAGGTCGTGGTCGCAACCACGGTCATGCTGTCCTTTATTTCCTTCTGGCGGGCCGCCGCTATCGTGCTGAGCGACCTTGCCTCCAGCGCTTACTACGTCGGCGGCATCGCCGAAACCGCCGTCGGCAAAAGCGCCCCCTGGTTCATCCTCGGGATCATGCTGTTCTCCTATGCGGTGCGCGCCATCTATATCGAGAGCTGCTCCATGTTCGTGCGCGGCGGCGTCTACAAAGTAGTCCACGAGGCCCTGGGCGCGACACTTGCCAAGTTCTCCGTTTCCGCCCTGATGTTCGATTACGTGCTCACCGGCCCCATCAGCGCCGTTAGCGCCGGTCTTTACCTCGGCGGGCTTGTCAACGAGATCGGCGTCTACGGGCACTTCGCCTCTCTGAAGGTGTACCCGCCTTATTTCGCGGCGATGTTCGCCGCCGCGGTCACCGTCTACTTCTGGCGCAAGAACATCATCGGCATGCACGAATCCAGCGAGAAAGCGCTGCGTATCATGCAGATCACCACCGTCATGGTGGTGATCCTGATCGTCTGGTGCCTGCTGACCATTCTCAAGAATGGCTACCAGCCGGTGCCGTTTCCCCTCCACGAAAACCTCAAGTTCAACCCCGATGCCCTTGGCTGGCTCAAAGGCACGATGGCGCCTTCCATCACCTTCATCGCCATCCTTATCGGCTTGGGCCATTCGCTGCTCGCCATGAGCGGCGAGGAGAGCCTGGCGCAGGTCAACCGCGAAATCGCCCACCCCAAGCTGAAGAACCTGGAGCGCGCCGGCTTTGTGATCTTCATCTATAGTATGGTCTTCACCTCGCTGGTTTCCTTCTTCGCCGTGATGATCATCCCCGATTCCGCGCGGCCCCAGTACCTCGATAACCTGATCGGCGGCCTTTCCATGTACCTGATCGGCCCGGTCCCGCTCCGCCTGCTGTTCCACGGATTCGTCGTCCTGGTGGGCACCTTGATCCTCTCCGGTGCGGTCAACACCGCCATCATCGGCTCCAATGGCGTGCTCAACCGCGTGGCGGAGGATGGCGTGCTCCCCGGGTGGTTCCGCCAGCCGCACAAAACCTTCGGCACCACCTCGCGGCTGATCAATACCATCGTCGGGCTGCAACTGCTCACCATTCTGATCAGCCGCGGCGACGTGATGATGCTCGGCGAGGCTTATGCCTTCGGCGTGGTCTGGAGTTTCGCCATGAAATCGCTCAGCGTGCTCATGCTGCGCTACAAGCAGCCCGGCCACCGCGATTGGAAAGTGCCGCTCAATTTCCACATCGGTAAAACCGAGATCCCGCTCGGCCTGATGATGATCACCGTCACCCTCTTCGCCCTCGCCGTGGTCAACGTGCTCACCAAAAAGACGGCGACCATCTCCGGGGTCATTTTCACCATCGTCTTTTTCATCGTCTTCGAGCTCAGCGACCTCTACAATCGCAAACGCAAGGCCGCGCACGGGCCGGAGACCGAGAAGTTCCGCCTCGACACGCATTCCGAAGTTACCAAAGAGGCCGTCCACGTGCGCCCCGGCAACGTGCTGGTGGCCGTGCGCAATCCCAACCGCCTGCAGCACCTGGAACGCATCCTGCTCAAGACCGACACCCGCAAGTTGGACATCGTCGTGCTTTCCGTGCGCATCCTCAAGGCCGGTTCGGGCGAGTACGTGCTGGAACTCGACCAGATGTTCTCCGATGACGAGACCCAGGTCTTCTCTAAAGTAGTCACCCTGGCGGAAAAGGCAGGCAAACACGTCGAGCTGATGGTGGTCCTCGGCACCGATCCGTATGACGCCGTCGTGCAGACCGCCGCCCGCCTGCAATCCTCGCGTATCGTGATGGGCGTTTCGCCCAAACTGACGCCCGCCGAACAAGGCGCACAGGTCGGCGTATATTGGGAGAAACTCCCCGAGCCGCGTCCCTCCCTATCTCTCGAACTCGTGCTCGAAAATGAGAAAGACGTGGTGTTCTTCAACCTGGGCCCCCATCCTCCGCGCCTCTGGCCCGAGGACATCGCCATGGTGCATAGCCTTTGGCTCGAACTTAGCGCCCAGGGCCCCGGATCGAAACTGCATCACCGCGACGTGCTGAGTGTCGCCCTGCGCCGCATGGCCGCCGAACTAAAGTCCCCCCGTGCCCCCGAAGTGGTGGAAGACATCACCCGCGAAGCCGCTGGCGCCAACCACCACCAATCCGAGCAGTAGGGAGGGTCCCTCCGGCTCCCATGAGCGTTCGGCTAGGCGTTCGGCGGGACCTCGCCACCACCGATCAGAGCCGCGACCGTGAGGGAGCACTAGATCTCGGCGCGAAGCTGGCATCGCTCCGTGCCCAGAGGGCACCCCGGCTGCGGCTCGGATTAGACCCTTCACTCTCGTCCATGTCTATGTCGCAGACCGAAGCACTCCTGCAAGCGCCTTCACGGTCCGCCTGATGCTAATATGAAGTCGCCAAATATCCGCTGGGAGAAGGGGAACACCCGTCAGCCACCTCACAACGCCAATGAGTAGACAATCCCCGCTGTTTTGAGTGATCCAGGAGAATCCTTCGTGCCTTCCGAGCAACGGGCAGCCACCGTAAAGGTCGTCGTCGCGACCACGGTCATGCTGTCCTTCATTTCTTTCTGGCGCGCCGCCGCCATCGTGCTGAGCGATCTTGCCTCCAGCGCCTTCTACGTCGGCGGCATCGCCGAAACCGCCGTCGGCAAGTCCGCTCCCTGGTTCATCCTGGCGATCATGCTGTTCTCCTACGCGGTGCGCGCCATTTACATCGAAAGCTGCTCCATGTTCGTGCGCGGCGGCGTCTACAAAGTGGTCCACGAGGCCATGGGCGGGACGCTCGCCAAATTCTCCGTCTCCGCCCTGATGTTCGACTACGTGCTCACCGGCCCCATCAGCGCCGTCAGCGCGGGCCTCTACCTCGGCGGCCTCATCAATGACCTCAGCCAGTACCTGCACCAACCCGGACTGCGCGTTCACCCGCCTTATTTCGCCGCGGTCTTCGCCGCCATGGTCACCATCTACTTCTGGCGCAAGAACATCATCGGCATGCACGAATCCAGCGAGAAGGCTCTGCGGATTATGCAGATTGCCAGCGGCATGGTGGTGGTCCTCATCGTCTGGTGTATCGCCACCATCCTGAAGAACGGCTATCAGCCGGTGCCCTTTCCCACCCTGCAGACACTCCGCTTCACCGACGAATCCGTGGGCTGGCTCAAAGGCACGGTGGCGCCCTCCATCACGGTCATCGCCATCATGATCGGCCTGGGCCACTCGCTCCTCGCCATGAGCGGCTTCGAAACGCTCGCCCAGGTCTACCGCGAAATCGCCCATCCCAAGCTCAAAAACCTGGAACGCGCCGGCTGGGTGATCTTCGCCTACAGCATGCTCTTCACCTCGCTGGTTTCCTTCTTCGCGGTGATGATCATCCCCGATTCCGCGCGGCCCCAATTCCTGGACAACCTGATCGGCGGCCTTTCCATGTACCTGATCGGCCCGCTGCCCTTGCGGCTGGCGTTCCACGGCGTGGTCGTGCTGGTGGGCGTGCTGCTGCTTTCCGGCGCCGTCAACACCGCCATCATCGGCTCTAACGGCGTGCTCAACCGCGTCGCCGAGGATGGCGTCCTACCCGATTGGTTCCGCCAACCGCATCATCGCTTCGGCACCACCTCGCGCCTCATCAATACCATCGTCGCCCTCCAATTGGTCACCATCCTGATCACCCGCGGCGACGTAATGATGCTGGGCGAAGCCTACGCCTTCGGTGTGGTGTGGAGCTTCGCCATGAAGGCCCTCTCGGTGCTGGTACTGCGCTACAAGCTCCCCGAGAACCGCCTGTGGAAGACGCCGCTGAATATCATGATCGGCAAATCCGAACTGCCTGTCGGGCTGATTCTGATTACCCTCTCGCTGTTCTCTCTGGCCATTATCAACGTGCTCACCAAGAAGGTGGCCACCATCGCGGGACTGGCTTTCACCGTCGCCTTCTTCATCGTCTTCGAGTGCTCCGAAATCTACAACCGCCGGCGCCATAAGCACGAGGGGCCCGAGTCCGAAAAATTCCGCCTGGACGCCCACTCGGAAGTTACCAAAGAGTCCGTCCACGTGCGCCCCGGCAACGTGCTGGTCGCCGTGCGCAATCCCAACCGCCTGCAACATCTGGAGCGCATCCTTGTCAAGACCGACACCCGCAAGATCGACATCGTGGTGCTTTCCGTGCGCACCCTCAAGACCGGCGCGGGCGAGTACGGCCTGGAGCCGGAGCAGATGTTTTCCGATGCCGAGACCGAGGTCTTCTCCAAAGTGGTCAACTTGGCGGAAAAGGCCGGCAAACATGTCGAGCTGATGGTGGTCCCCGGCGCCGATCCCTATGACGCCGTGGTGCAGACCGCCGCCCGCCTGCAATCCTCGCGCATCGTGATGGGCCTCTCGCCCAAACTGACGCCTTCCGAACAGGGCGCGCAGGTAGGCGTGTATTGGGAGAAGCTGCCCGAGCCGCGTCCGTCGCTATCTCTCGAACTCGTGCTGGAAAATGAGAAGGACGTGGTGTTCTTCAACCTGGGCCCGCATCCTCCCCGGCTTTGGCCCGAAGACATCGCCATGGTGCATCGCCTCTGGCTTAAACTCAGTGCCGGCCGTCTCGCATCGAAACTGCATCACCGCGACGTTCTCAGTGTGGCGCTGCGTCGCATGGCGGCAGATTTGGAGTCGCCCCGCGCCCCCGAAGTGGTGGATGACATCCTCCGCGAAACCACCGGCACCAACCACCACGACGAATAGTCATGTGGGTAAGGCTCCGCCTTGTCCATCCGAGCGCAGCTCGGAGGTCCCGCCGCCGCTCGACGAATCCATCTGGCGCGCAAGCAGCAGGATCAGCCGTGCGTGCGCGAGGCAAAACAGGGTCGAAAGGCCAACCTCCTGGCTTGATGGGGCGGCCCCCCCGGGTCCTGGGGTCCCCTCTGGGGACGGACGCCCTCGTCCCGCTGACCGCGGCAGGTTCGAAAGGGCACCCTCGTGGCTTGGTGGGGCGGCCCCTGGGGTCCGCGCGGGACGCCCTCGTCCCGCTGCCGGAAGGACGATAGCAGCATCTTGCAGGGTGCCAGCAGGCCCACGGGGACGTCGGCCGCGGACCGGGGGGTAAGCCCCACCAAGCCAGCAGTTCTAGCGACGGTGCTCAGGTTGTTCCTGAAGTTTCGCGGGCCGCAGGCCTATCCCCCAGACCACGAAAGGCGATGGTTGTCCGGCTCAGACTTCGTAAGGTTTGCGATAGACCGCGCGCGTCAGCATCTTGGTGGCCTCGGCGTCACCGGTGAATTTGGGTCCGGCCTCCAGCGTGAGTTTGCGGCCGGCGCGGTAGCTGATGTTGGCCAGGTGGCAGAGCGACGCGCTGAGATAAGCGTTGGAGAGGGGATCGTGCAGTTCCTTCTCGTTGCGCGAGCGGCAGGCGGAGAGGAAGTTCTCCATGTGCGCGCCGGTGGTGTCGCTGCCGGGAACGCCACGTTCGGGACGCCCTTCCATGATGAGTTCACTGCTCTCGCCCTTGTAGGCCTGGAAGCCCGCATCGCTCATCGCCGCCCAGCCCTCGGTGCCGTAGAACAGATTGCCCACCTGCACGTTAAGCGGATTGCCGGCGGGGCCAACCGCAGTAGGCGCCGGCGGGGGAGGCCCGGTCGGCGCCGCATCGCCCGCGGCGCCGGCGCGGCCAGCGCGTCCTCCAGGGCCGCCAGGGCCCATGCGGCGCGCCGGCGTACCCTCGCCGCCGGTCAATAGGCCACGCACCTCGAAGATGAGTTCGCTCGGTCCATAGCGGAAGCTGGCGAGCTGTGTGTTGGGCGTTTCCTGGTCGTCCACATAGGCGAACTTGCCACCGCACGCGTAAGCCGTCTCTGGCCACTGGGGGTCGCCGAGGGCCCACCGCGCGATGCCCATTTCATGCACGCCCTGGTTGCCGATATCGCCGTTGCCCGTGTCCCAGAACCAGTGCCAGTTGTACTTGAAGCGCAGTTCGTTGAAGGGGCGCATGGGGGCCGGTCCCAGGAACAGGTCCCAGTTCACCCCGGCGGGAATGGGGGAATCTTCCTTGTGGCCGATGGTTTTGCGGCGCTTGAAACAGAGGCCCCTGGTCTGGTAGATTTTACCGATCAGCCCTTGCTGCAGGGCCGCAATGGCCTTCATTTTATAAGGCGTGCTGCGGTGCTGCGAGCCGATCTGCACCAGGCGCTTGGTCTCGCGCTGCACTTCGAGCATCTTCTGGCCTTCGTGGATGTTGTAGCAGGCCGGCTTTTCGCAGTAGACGTCCTTGCCGGCTTTAAGCGCCCAGATGGTGGCCAGCGCGTGCCAGTGGTTGGGTGTGGCGATGGACACCGCCTGCACGTTGGAATCGGCGAACATGGCGCGCATGTCCTCGAATTCCTTGGCCTTTTCGCCGGTGCTCTTCAACAAGGTCGCGTTGGCGACCTCACGGGCGGCCTGATTCACGTCGCACAGTCCCACGACGCGCGCGCCGCTCATGTGGGAGTACTCAGTGAGGTGATTGGAACCCCGGCCGCCGAGGCCGACGATGCCGACGTTGATCTTATCGTTTGCGCCCCAAACGCGGGAGGCGGCGGCTGCCGAAACGGCGCCGAGGAAAAATCTGCGGGTTTTAGGATCTGTCACTACGAAACTCCTTGTTGCGGTGATTATATCAGGCGGCTCGCCGCCCAGTGGCGACTTTACACCCATTTACAGTGCTTCAAGATCGGCACCGGGCAATTGGCAAATTTTGGCCGGGGATTTGGGCGGCGCCCCTGTGGGCGTAGTGGTTGGGCTGGAACCGGTGCAATCGCGGGCGGGGCCGTACCCCGCCCAGAGGTGAAACGTTGAGTTAGGCCTTGATCGGGATGGGGCTTAGATCGCGGCTAACGATGACGCGATCGATCATGCCATAGAGCACGGCCTGATCGGGTTCCATGATGTAGTCGCGATCCACATCCTTGGCAACGCGGTCGATGGGCTGGCCGGTGGCGCCGGCTAGCATGGCGTTGAGAATTTCGCGCATGCGCAGGATTTCGCGGGCGTAAATATCGATATCGGCGGCCTGTCCGGCCAAGCCCTGCATGGATGGCTGGTGGATCATGATGCGCGAATTGGGCAGGCTGAAGCGCTTGCCTTTTGCGCCCTTAGCGAGCAGGACGGCCGCCATGGAGGCCGCCTGTCCGACGCAGATGGTGACGATGTCGGGCCGGATGAAGGCCATGGTGTCGAGAATCGCCAGGCCGGCGGTGATGGAGCCGCCGGGCGAATTGATGTAGATCGAAATATCCTTTTCCGGGTCTTCCGCTTCGAGGAACAGCAATTGGGCGATGATCAGATTGGCGACCTGATCGTCAATCGGGGTCCCAAGAAAGATGATGTTCTCTTTCAACAGCCGGGAATAGATGTCGTACGCACGTTCGCCACGGGAGGTCTGTTCGACCACCATGGGGACAAGGACAGAGTGTCCCATATAGCCTCCGGATTATATAGGGACCGGGGAAGCCCGGCCCGGATTTTTAAGCCCGCTTAGCGGCTGCTTTCCTGGCTTTGGTCTTCTTGGCTAACGCCAGAGTCTTCTTTTTCTGCTCCAGCGCCTTGGCCAGGTCGGCAATCGTATTCTTGCCTAGATAATCCATGATACGCGAACGGAGGGCGATCCAGCTATCGTGCATGGAGCACGGCATGTCGTCGGAGCACTCGCTGAGACCGCTGGCGCACTGCTGGTAAGGGGCGAGCCCGTCGAGGGCCTCGACGATGTCCAACAAGCGGATCTCGCTCGGTTCCACCCGAAGCGAGAAGCCGCCAGTGGGGCCCTTGCTGGAACGCAGCAGTCCCTTGCGGGCAAGCTGTTGCAGGATCTTAGCCAGGAAGTGAGCCGGAATTTCTTCCTGCTGGGCGATGTTCTTCACCATGGCATACTTGCCTTCTGGAACCTGCGCCAGGTGAACGAAGGCGCGGATTGCGTACTCGGCCGATCGAGAATAGATCATAAAAACCCCCGCTTAAATCGGAGTAAGGCTACTCCGTTATCTTAAAATGTTCTCACCCCGCGCGCAAGTGAATTTGTTTCTGCGCAAATTAGCTTACGATTTACGGCTGGGGCGGCAGGGCCGCCGGAATCTCAAAGTCCATGGCCTGGGTGGCCCCGCGATATTTTTCCTTGGCCAGTTTATCGGTGACGATGACCTGGAGCATAAAATCGCCCGGGGTGATGAGCGATTGGCGTACGCGGGCAGCCGCGCAGTACCCCCCTTCCGGCTCCGTCATCCTAGGGAAAAGACCGTCAATCGATGCATGCGAAAAAAGACAACAGGCTCCTATTAATAATAACGACCTTGGGACGCTAAAGTTGAAAGAGGAAGCAGAGCACGGGGATTGCCGTTTGGCGGAGAGGCTGGCCGAGCTTCGATTGGCAGGCTGAAGCCCGCCCCACGCATCCGGAACAACGATATCAGCATCTTGTTTGGTGCGAGCAGGCCGACGGGGGCGTCGGCCGCGGACCAGGGGGTCCGCCCCACCACTGCCGCGGCATCACTAATGCTTGGGCAAAGTAAGCGGCGTGGGGCTGAAGCTTGCCCCGCCATCAGAGTGAGCGAGAAATAATTTCGCGTAATTCCTGTTCGTTGAGGACGATTGAGTTGCCTTTCATGCTGCTGGATTGCGCGGCCTTTTCCACCAGGAGTGGGAGATCGCTCTCTGCGACGCCGTAAGTGCGCAGCGGCGGAATCTCCAGTTTCTGACATAGAGCGGTTAGCCAGGCGACGCCATCGGGCGCGGTGGCCTGAGGCCTTCCAGTTATGAGACGCGCCACCTCGTGGTAGCGTGTCAATTTTTTCGGAGCGCGGGCGCGGAGGGCACGGATGTTGACATCCATGGCGTGGGGCAGGAGGGCCGCGCAGACGGCTCCGTGGGGTGCGGTCCACATGCCGCCGATGGGGGCGGCGAAACCGTGGACGGCGCCGAGAGCGGCGTTGGCCAGCGCCAT
>JANYJN010000062.1 GCA_025358475.1 Candidatus Solibacter sp. | reverse complement strand
ATCGAGTGGCCCAGCGGCATAGTGCAGGAGTTCAAAAACGTGCGCGCCGGTTCGTACCAGTGCACCGAAGGCCAGGGGCTGACGGCGGGTTGAGCGGGTACGTCGGGCGCCACTGCGTGAGCGCGAGGCTCACATCGCCATCGCCTCCTTGGCGCGGGCGAACCTGGTTCACTTCCGCCAGTGCACCAGTTCTACCCACCCCGGTGGAACTTGCGCGCTTCCGCGTCCAGGAAGGTGACCGTCCGGCCGCTGCGCGCTTCCAGGGCGGCCAACGCGGAGCGCACAGTGCGCTTATCCAGCCGTAGCACCAGCGCCTGCTGATGGCCCTCGGCGTCCTGGAACCCCAGGGTGAGGAAGTGTTTCCGGGACTTCAACAGCAGGAACATCGGCGAGATCACGTAGGCCAGCGCCACCCGTCGGCTGACTTCCTGCCCGTACTCCATGAGGTTGATCTTGTCGTAGGGGATGCGAACCGTTCCCGAGGGTGCCTCAAACACGAAGGCGTCGAGAGCGCTGGTAAAAATTTCACCTTTCATTCCGGTCTGCAATGAGGTGACGGTCCCACCCACACACATGGCGGAACCGCCGGTGTGCATTGCGGCTCCGGCCGTTGCCGCCAGAAGCAACAGAGAAAACAGACGTGACATAGATATTACCTTTCGATGACGCAAACTAGTCCGCTGGCGCGTCCCGATTTCTTAGCTTTCTTTTTTGGGTGGCTGCCACCATAACTTTGCGGCTTACGCTGCCCACAACTTATTGATTACACACAAATGAGTGGTTCGAGCACGAGATCCCGGGTCCCGAAAAAGCCCGGTAAGAAGCGCAGGTCGGGATTTTAGAGTCCCGCCGCGCGCAGAAAGCACTCCGCAATTTGGGGATTGGGCGCCACGATGAAGGGCTGCTTGCGAACGTTCCAGATGGGCGGTGTCCGGTCGACTCCCCAGACGGTCATCCCGGCTTCCAGCGCAATCACCTGCGGCGGGATCAGATCGAGATCTTCACCGGCGCCCAGATTGGCGTACACGTGCTGGCCGCCGAAAATCGTCATCATGACATTCCCGCCCGCGCCGCCCACTCCAGTGGTCACGGCGACGATGCCGCTTTCCAACACGCGCTCCGCCCGCTTCCACTCCTCAGGCGCCATTTTGGTGCTTAGCGGCACGCAGGAGACGTAGCGTCTGACCTCCACGAGCGGCGGTTTCGTGACGCGCCGGGCGGCACCGCGAACGAAGTCCGCGCCGGTGAATTCGGTTCGCTGAACGAACGCGCCACCGTCCCGGATGGCGTAGGCCAGCCTGCCGGTGCAGTTCGCGGCTTCCGAGAGGGGCAAGTATACTTCCGGCTGAAACACGACGCCGACGAGGGGAACTCCGTTCTCCACATAGTGGGCCTGGACGGAGTAGGCGACGCCGCCGGCGGCGAAGTGATTGGTCCCGTCCAACGGGTCGGCCCCCACCCAGCGCGAACTCTCGGGGCCGCTGGCGCCAGATTCCTCCAGGCGAAAGCCGATGGTGGGATCCAGCGCGCGGAACCTGGACTTGAGAATCGAGAGGATGGCGGCATCGGATCGCTGGTCAGCCTGGGTGACGAGCTCCGTGGCGTCTTTGTATTGCCCGGTGAAATTTCCCGAGCCTCTCACCGAGAGCACTTCAACGGCGCCGCTGGTCACTGCCGCGATTAGGATTTCCAGAATCTCGTCGAGCACTTCTTGATTATCGCCCCGCACTGAGGAAAGCGCGGCCGCCAATGACCATAACAGGCGGTTATCTAACCGCCTGTTATGGTTCGACCGCGTAGATGCAATGGGAGAGTCTCTACCTGCCGGATCGGAACTTACGGAGCAACAGAGTGAATGCTCCGAGGCCCATGCCCAGCAGCGTAAGCGTGCCCGGCTCGGGAATTGCCTGGAGGCCGGCGCCGGCGGTGCCGCCGCTGAAGCCGAGGCTTCCGGAATCGCTTTGCGCGCCAGAGTTTTGGGCGGCGCAATTGCCGGAGATGTTGTTGCCAATCAACGTCACCGAAGCAGTTTCCGAGAAGGCTCTACCGCACTCTATCTTTGCGGTGCTATCTAAAGCGATCCCCGCGTGCGCCAGGATATTCCCCTGGAACGTAGAGCCTGAACCGAGTGCCGCGCTGCTGCCGACTACCCAATACACTTCGGTCCCCGCCGTGCCATTGATGACGTTCACCACGGAGGCGCTTGCCGTCGTGAGCGTACTCGGCAGCAGGAACACGAAGAGGGCATTGGGGGCGCTTCCGGCGTTGAGAGTGAGCGTTCCGGTCAACAGGGATGCTGCACCCGACAAAGAGTAGACGCCCGGCGTGAGCGTTTGACCACCCAGATTCGTAGATAAAGTGCCCGTCACTCCCAGGCCTGCCAGGGTAACGGCCGCCGTGTTGATATCCGCCAGGGCCTGATCCGCGAGCGAAGCCGGTCCGAATATAGATCCTCCTGTCACGATCCCCGGAGGAAAGCCTGTGATCGAAGTTAACGGGAGAGGGGAGACACCCACATTCCCGTAGATCTGGGTGGCCCCGGTAGCGGTCACCCCAGCGTAGCCCAGTACCGCGAAGCTCTGCGCCGAACCCAGTAGTGGGCCGGCCCATCCTGTGCACGGGCTACCAAAAAACGCCGCGAACGGGACAATAAAGGCCGCTCGGACAGCACATCGTTGAAGTACGTTTCCCATGCTTCCCCTCCGTCCTTGGCTGCAACAAAGCAGAAAGACTTGTTGGGTAGATCATAGCCTCAACAAACATGGGGATACGTGAGCAAGCGCACAATGCCGAGCGTGCCATCTGAATATTTGTATTTTAAAGCACGCTCTGCCGGTTGTGAGCGGCCGCGGGCGAGAGTCTATTTTTCGAGAAGCAGATCAAGCACATGCGCTTTGATGAAGCCTGGATGTAGGCCGGCGGCTAATCATTGTTTCTTGGCGGCGGGCTTGGCGGGGGGCCTGGCGGCGGGCTTCGTCATCTTGGTCAGTTCAGCGCGAATGCGCTTGTCGGCATCCGTGAAAAAGCCGTCCCTGCCGTTGAAGTCGCCCCGGATGATGCCGCGGACGTCGATGAAGATCATGTACGGCACCATCAGCGGGCCGTTCCTGGAATCGTCCCACTGCAGGTACTTCTTCACGACGGCATCGGTGGTATAGCCGGTAACAAAATTTGGCTCGAACGCCTTGAGGAATATCGGGTAGTTGATGTTTACGTCCTCTTCGAAGACGCACTCCACTACTTTCACGTTGCGCGCCGCGTAGTCTTTCTGGATCACCTTCAAGGTGCGGGTCAGGGACTGGCAATAGTCGCACGTCGTGTGGGCAAAAACCAGAGCCACTATCTTGCCGCGAAATTGGCTGAGTTGGAGCGGGGGAGCGCCGCCACGCCGCATGATAAAATCGGGCGATGGCCTGGGCACGCTGGCGGCAAGCGCAGTCAACGCAGTCATAAGGCCGGTCAGAATCAGAGCAAGAATACGCATAAGTCTATCCTATTTCATACTACAGAATTGTGATCGCAGAAGAGCCATATTCGCGGGATTGCCCTTCTCCCTCGACACCGGGATATTCTGGCGTTCGCCGGCGCTGCCGGCCTGGATCTCCTCATCTGGCCCGCGGCGGACTGAGCGCTGAACAGTTTCCAATGGCCCCCCAAGGCCCATAGGCGGCGGTCGAAGAACTTGCCGGTGACGGGCGCCCCTGCTGCCCACTGCTCCGCCATCTGCACCCGATTCTACTGGTGCTATGCTTTTGTCACTATGCATCGTGGTCCGCTCCTGCTTGCCCTGATTGCCCCTCTGCTCACCGCCCAGGCGTTCAACCCCACAAACTATGCGGGGCTCCGCTGGCGCGAAATCGGCCCGTTCCGTGGCGGCCGCACCGTCGGCGCCGCCGGCATCGCCGCCCAGCCCAACGTCTTCTACATCGGCGTGAACAACGGCGGCGTGTGGAAGACTGACGACTTCGGCCGCACCTGGAAGCCCATCTTCGACGACCAGCCCACCGGCTCCATCGGCGCCATCGCCATCGCGCCCTCGGACCCTAACACCATCTACGTGGGCTCTGGCGAAGGCCTGCAGCGCCCCGATCTTTCCACTGGCGACGGCATGTATAGAACCACCGATGGCGGCAAGACATGGCATCACCTCGGACTGCGCGACGCCCAGCAGATCCCCGCCATCCTGGTGGATCC
>JANYJN010000054.1 GCA_025358475.1 Candidatus Solibacter sp. | reverse complement strand
AAAGATCACCGCCGGCTGGGCGCGGCGTAGCATTGGCTGCGGCCACTTAGTTTTGCCCAAGAGCTGGTATGCCGCCGAAATCGTGGGGCGTACCCCTGGGCGGACCCCCTGGTCCGCGGCCGGCGCCCTCGTCGGCCTCTTCGCACCTAGCATGATGCTGACCCCAGTCTACCGGCAGCGGGACGGGGGCGTCCGTCCCCAGAGGGGACCCCAGGACCAGGGGGTCCGCCCCACCAGGGCTGCGGCATTCCCATTCCCGGGCAAAACTAAGTGGCCGCAGCCAATGCTACGCCGCGCCCAGCCGGCGGTGATCTTTCAAAATGCAGCGGTCCATTACCACGGTGAGGCCCGCTTCGGTGGCGCGCCGGGCGGCCTCTTCGTGGACTACGCCCTCTTGCATCCAGATCACTTTCGCGCCCTTGCGAATGGCGGCTTCCACGATTTCCGGAACGAATTCCGAACGCCGGAAAATGTCCACGATATCGATGGCTTCGGGGACGGATTCCAAATCGGGGTAACTGGTTTCACCCAAAACCTGCCGCTCTTGCGGGTTCACCGGAATGATGCGGTAGCCCGCGCGCTGCATGTACTCGGCCACTCCATAACTGGGGCGGAAGCGCTTTCCCGACAGGCCGACCACGGCAATGGTCCGGGCGTCGCGAAGAATTTCTGAAATCCGGATCATACGGATTTAGATGCGCTGGAGCGCTGGATGGCGCGCGTCAGCTTCTCAATTTCTTCATCGGTGAGATAGCGGAATTCGCCGGGTTTCAACGACCCCAATTCGAGCGGCCCGATGCGCACCCGTTTCAGTTTCTCCACTAACTTGCCCAGATGCTTAAACATCAGGCGGATCTGGTTATTGCGGCCTTCGGTGAGCTTGATTTCATACCACGGGTTGGCGGCGTTGCGGACCAGCCGAAGCCCCGCGGGCAGGGTGCGGCGCCCCATCAGGGGAATGCCGTCGCGAAATGACTGTTCCTGATCGCCGGTCAATAGACCGGTAACTTTCACCACATAAGTCTTGGGCAGGTGGGAGTGGGCCGACATGATGGCATTCGCTATGTCGCCGTCATTGGTCAACAGCAGCAGGCCTTCGCTGTGATAGTCCAGGCGCCCGACGGGGTACACGCGCTCCTTCACTCCGCGGAGACAATCCATGACCGTGGCCCGGCCTTCGGGATCGGTCACCGTGGTCATGGTGTTATTCGGCTTGTTGAGGACGATGTAGATCTTGTTCTTGGGGGCGCGGACCAGTTTGCCGTCCACCTTAATGTGGTCGGTTTCCAGATTCGCCTTGCTGCCGAGTTCGGTGACGACGGTGCCGTTCACCGTGACCCTGCCCTCCAGCATGATCTTCTCGGCTTGACGGCGCGAGGCGACCCCGGCTTGGGAGAGGATCTTTTGCAGACGTTCTTCGGGCATTAGTTTTCCTCTTTGGGCGTGGATTCCGCGGCCGGGGGAACCGGCGCGTATTCGGAGGTGGCTTCAGGCGCGGCCTGGGGTGTTCCTGGAACCGCCTCGACGGCGGGCGCTTCCCGTATGGGCGCGGCCACCGGGGGTTCCATAGCGGGACCGGCGGCGGTTTCGGAGGTGGCTTCAGGCGCGGCCTGGGGTGTTCCAGGGACCGCCTCGACGTCGGGTGCTTCCAGTATTGGTTCGGCGGCCGGGGGATCCATGACGGGATCGGCGGCAGCTTCGGCGGGGGGGGCCACGACCGGTTCGGCTGCCGGGGGATCCATGACGGGATCGGCGGCAGCTTCGGCGGGGGGTTCCACGACCGGTTCGGCGACCGGTTCGACGACCGGTTCGGCGCCCGGTTCGGCGATCGGTTCGGCCGCGGTCCCGGCTGCTTCCGGCGCCGGTGTTTCGCTATCCGAGAAGGCCATGCGACGGATCTCCTCGAATTCCTTGAGCGAGGGCAGTTCGCTGAGGTCTTTCAGGCCAAACTGGATCAGGAACTCCTTGGTGGTCTTGTACAGCATCGGTTTGCCGATGACGTTCTTGCGCCCGGCGACGGCGATCAGTTTGCGGTCCAGCAGCGTCTTCATGACGCCGCCGCCCTGTACGCCGCGGATCTCCATGATCTCCGGGCCGGTGGCGGGCTGCTTGTAGGCGATCACGGCCAGGGTTTCCAGCGCCGGAAGGGAGAGCTTCAACGGCGGCTTGAGGCTCTTGACGAAATTGCGCACCGCCTCGTGATGTTCCGGCTTGGTGGCCATCTTGTAGCCGCCGGCCACTTCGCGGATGGAGACGCCGTGGCCAGGCTGGTCGAATTCCGCGACCAACTGGTTGAGCAACTCCAGTATGCGCTCCGGGGGCTGTTGCAGGGACGCGGCGATCTGCGCCAGGGTGAGCGGTTCCTCGGCCACATAGACGATGGCTTCGAGAATGGCTTTGAGCTGGGAGTCTTCCTGCGAGACGGGGGCGGGAGTGTCGTCGAACGGGACCTCGCTTGTGGCCATCAGCTCTTCCACCGAGATGATGGTCTCCGTGGGGCAGGCCTCCTGGCCGGTCGCCTCCGCCTCGCTCGCTTCGGATGCGGGTTCTTCCGGCACCGCCGTTTCCGCCTGCGAAGTATCGGCGCCAACTGGCTCTACCGGCGGCGCCGGTTCAAGTTCCGGGCTTGCGCCCTGCGGTAATGTTTCCAGTTCTTCCATGCTGAGTATCAGATGTAGTCTTTATCGATGGCGGCCATGGGCTGCTCACTAGCGAAAACCTGGTCGAAGCTGCCATGCCGTTTCAGGGCGATTTCGCCGAATAGATCTTTTTGGGTTACTACCACGGCCTGCATGCGCACCATTTCCAGCACGGCCAGAAACAAGGCGATCATGGCGCGCCGGGTGCGCTGCAACTCGAACACGCGCATGATGAAAACCGGCTGGTCCGGGCCCACCTCAAGGAACTGGTCGCGCAGGTAGCGGATCATGTCCGCCACCGAGACGTCGGCCGATTCCACTTCGTACACCGGGCGGTTCTTGACGCGCTCCAGCATCTCGCCGAACGCCTTCACCAGGTCGAAGAGCGTGATGGCCAGGCCCGGATCGTCGTCTTCCGACACGAACGCCTTGATCTGCGGGTTGCTCCAGACGTTTTCCTCGATCATGCGCTTCTGCTGGAGCATTTCGGCGGCGTTCTTAAAGCGCTCGTGCTCCAGGAGGCGGTCCACCAGCTCCTGCCGGGGATCGTCGGAGGTGTCGCCTTCATCGGCCAGCGCCGGGTCCCGCGGCAGCAGCATTTTGGACTTGATGTGGATCAGGGTGGCCGCCATGTAGACGAACTCGGCGCCCAGATCGATGTCCATTTCGCGCGCTTTTTCCATGTACTCCAGGTATTGAGACGTGATGGTGGCGATGGGGATGTCCTTGATTTCGATTTGCTGTTTGCGGATCAGGTCCAGCAGCAGGTCGAGCGGCCCATCATATTGCGCCAGATGGAAATTGAGTGGCGAAGACACTATCCTTCACGATAGCATGTGGTGAACCGGGCCCAGTTTGCGGTCGCCGCACCGGCTATAATCGGTAAAACGATGCGCATTCCCCGGTGGCTTCCCGTCATAGCGCTGTGCCTTTTGCCGCTCTCGCGCGCCGACGTGCGCGGATGCCTCTGCGACGCAGCCATCCCGGAAACCCTCGAGGCCCGGGAGTGCGGCCTCTGCAAGGAAGCCGAGAAGCAGCCCGCCGATATGGCGTACTTCTTCCTGCGCGACACGAACCCCAACAAGCCTCACCGCTGGCTCGCCCTGCCGCGCTTTCACGGTAATCACCCGCAGCAGCTCGCCGAAATGACGCCCCAACAGCGCGCTGGCTATTGGTCTGCCGCCATCGCCAAGGCCCGCGAGGCGTGGCCCAATGACCCGTGGGGCATCGCGCTCAACTCCAGCGGGAAGCGCTCGCAGTGCCACATCCACCTGCACATCGGCAAACTGCTGCCAGATCTGCCGGACGACAATTTCCTGGTGGTCGACGAACCCGCCGGCATCCCGGTCCCGCGCGATGGCGATGGCGTCTGGATCCACGCCGTGGATGGCCGCCTGCACGTGCATGCCGAAGTTGCTAACGGTGAATTAAATCTGGAAAGGTGAGGTCCCCTATGCTCGTCGAAATCAGCCGACTTCCCAACGCCGGGAACGCAGCCATACACCTGCACCCCACCGATAACGTGGCCATCGCCCGAGTGGCGCTTCCCGCCGGCACCGAACTCCGCGTGGATGGCCTGCCGGTGCTGACTCGCGACGCCATCCCCGCCGGCCACAAGGTGGCGCTCTGGGACATCGCCGCCGGCGAAACCGTGGAGCGCTACGGGCAAGCGATCGGCCGCGCCAAAGTGCCCATCGATGCCGGACGCCACATCCACACCCACAACCTCGCCTTCGAAGAACTGGTGCTGGACTACGAGTTTCCCACCACCGAAATCCCCATTCCCGTGGCGCGCGCCGATGCCCCCACCTTCCTCGGCTACGCGCGCCAGGACGGCCGCGCCGGCACCCGAAACTATATCGCCGTGGTGGCCGCCAGCAATTGCGCGGCGCACACCGTAGAGCTGATCGCGCGCAGTTACGAGGGGGCTGAAATGCCGCCCCATGTCGATGGCGTCATCGCGTTCCCCCACGGCGAAGGCTGCGGGCACGCCTTCGGCCCCGATATGGATCAGTTGCGGCGCACCCTCGGCGGCGTTTTGGTGCACCCGAATGTTTCGGCCGCCCTGATCGTCGGTCTGGGCTGCGAAGGCAACCAGATCGATCACTACCTGGGTCTCGGCGTGGGCGCCAATCGGCTGGTGGGGATGACGTTGCAAGGTAGCGGCGGCACAACGGGAACGCTGGAAGCCGCGCGCCGCGAAATCACGCGCTTCATAGAGCAGGCTTCCAGTGAACAGCGCGTGCCGTGCCCGGCTTCCAAGATTGTCCTCGGGCTCAACTGCGGCGGGTCGGATTCCTTCTCAGGTATCACCGCCAACCCCGCCCTGGGCTACGCCTCGGACCTGCTGGCGGCGCTCGGCGGCAGCAGCGTGCTGGCCGAGACGCCGGAGATCTTCGGCGCGGAGCACCTGCTGGTGAGGCGCGCGCGCAACCGCGAAATCGCCGAGAAGCTGCTGGGATGCATCCGCCGCTACAAGGAATATCTGGCGCGCTTCCAGAGCAGCTTCGACGACAACCCGTCGCCCGGCAACAAAGAGGGCGGACTCAGCAACATTCTCGAGAAGAGTCTGGGCGCGGTGGCCAAAGGCGGCACCAGCCCCCTCATCGACGTCTACGAATATGCCGAGCGGGTCACGGCGGCGGGGTTCACTTTCATGAATACGCCGGGCTACGATCCGGTCAGCCTGACCGGTCTCGCCGCCGGCGGATGTAACCTGATCGCCTTCACCACCGGGCGGGGCAGCGCCATCGGCTTCCCCACCGTCCCGGTGGTCAAGATCGCCACCAACAGCCATACTTTCCGCGCCATGCCGGACAACATGGATATCAACGCGGGCTCGATTTCCGATGGCGCGTCCACCGTCCAGCAGATCGGCCAACAGATCTTCGACAGGCTGCTTGAAACCGCCAGCGGCCGCCGCACCTGCGCCGAACGTCTCGGGCACATGGAATTCGTCCCCTGGCGCATCGGGCCGGTGATGTAGCACGTTTCGCGGCCTTCCCCATCTATTACAATAAAGGGCAGAATGTTTCGAGCCATTTCGCTTTGCCTGTTGGGTGCCCTTTTGCTTGGCGCCGCCGATGCCCCGCAAAAGTCCGCCTTTGACAAACCAACGCTGGAAGCCTATGTGCGCCACCTCTATGTGCTGCAACCGCAGTTGGCGGTGACCATTGGCGACCCCAAACCGAGCGCGCTTCCGGGCTTCAAGGAAGTCCGCGTGCGGATCGCGCAAGGCGCCCAGTCCCAGGAGGTCCCGCTGTACGTCTCCACGGACGGCAAGAAGATTGTGCAAGGCATCGTGTACGACATCGCCGCCAACCCCTTCAAGCCCGAACTCGATAAGCTCAAGACGCAGTTTCAGCCCGCCCTCGGCACCGCCGGCGCGCCGGTCGTCATCGTGCTGTTCAGCGACATGCAATGCCCCTACTGCAAGGGCGAAGCCGAGATGATCCGCAAGAACCTGATCCAGAGCTACCCGACCCAGGTGCGCCTCTACTTTAAGGACTATCCGCTGGAAGGCCTGCACCCGTGGGCCAAGGCCGCCGCCATGGCTGGCCGCTGCGTCTTCCAGCAGAAGCCCGACGCCTTCTGGGAGTATCACGACTGGGTCTATGCCCACCAGGACGCCATTACTCCGGACAACCTCAAAGACCAGGTGCTCGGCTGGGCCAAGACCGTCAAGGACGTGGACGGCATCAAACTCGGCGCCTGCATCGCCAACAAGGCCACCCAGGCGGAAGTGGAGAAGGAGAGCGAAGAAGCGCGCGCGCTGGACGTCTCCGGCACGCCCACCTTGTTCGTCAACGGCCGGCGCATAGCCCAGACCATCGAGTGGCCGAATCTTAAGACCATCATCGACGCCGAAATCGAGTACCAGAAGACCGCCAAGAACGCCGGCGACGATTGCGGCTGCGAAGTCAAGCTGGATATTCCGGGCATGCCGCAAATCAAGGCGCCCGCCTTGCCGCCGGCCGCCCGGAAAAAGTAAGTCAAGAAGCAGACCAACATGAAAATCCGCACCCGCGGGCTCTTTACGGGCCTCATCCTTACCGCTGTCGCGCTGGCCGCAACCGCGACTATCGATCCCAATCTGTATCTCAACGAGATCAAGTTCCTGGCGTCGCCGGAACTGCGTGGCCGTGGCACCGGCAGCCCGGAGTTGGAGCGAGCCGCCGGATACCTGGAGCGCCACTATCGCGAGTTGGGCATCAAGCCCGCCGGCAAGGACTACCTGCAGCCCTTTCCCGTGACCACCGACGCCGTTCTGGGCAAGACCAACCGCTTCCAGTTCACCGAAAACGGCCGCGCCACCACGCTGCAATTCCCCGGCGAGTTCGTGCCTTTCAATTTTTCCGAAACCGGATCGCTGAAAGGCGCCGTGGTTTTCGCCGGCTACGGCATTACCGCGCCCGAGTATAGCTACGACGACTATGCCGGCCTCGATGTCAAAGGCAAGATCGTGCTGGTGTTACGCCACGAGCCGCAGGAATCCGACCCGAAGAGCGTATTTGAAGGTAAGACCCTGACCCAGCACGCGCAGTTCGCCGCTAAGGCCACTAACGCCAAACTGCACGGCGCAACCGGCGTCATCCTGGTCATGGACCGCGCCAACCACCCGGGCGAGGGCGATCAACTGGAGAAATTCGGCGTCACCGTGGGCCCTACCAATGCGCGCATTCCGTTCGTTCAAGTTACTGAAGCCCGCGTCGACAATTGGTTCTCCGACGCCGGCAAGAGTTTGGATAAGATTGAAGCCGATATCGACAAGGACCTTAAGCCGCGATCCTTCGCCTTCCCCGATAACATTCGCGTGGAAGCCAATCTCGATGTGGAGCGCGCCGTCAAGACCGTGCACAACGTGGCCGCCATGCTGCCCGGCCAAACCGGCGAATACGTCATCATCGGCGCCCACTACGATCACCTGGGACTGGGCGGACAGCACTCGCTCGCGCCGAGCCTGACCGGCACCGTCCATCCCGGCGCCGATGACAACGCCAGCGGCACGGCGGGCGTCATGGAACTGGCCCGTTTCTTCGCCACTCAGCCCCGCCAGAGGCGCGGCATCCTATTTCTCAACTTCGCCGGCGAAGAGCAGGGGCTGCTGGGGTCGGCTTACTACGCCGACAACCCAGTGCTGCCCCTGTCCAAAGCCGTCGCCATGATCAACCTCGACATGATCGGCCGCATGCGCGACAACAAACTCTACATCGGCGGCGCCGCTAGTGGCTCTAGTCTCAAGCCCATGCTGGAGAAGCTCATTCCCACGTCGGGCCTGCGGGTGGATTACTCCGGCGGCACCACCGAAGGCTCCAGCGACCACACCTCCTTCACCGCGCACCAGGTCCCGGCGCTATTTTTCTTTTCCGGCCTGCACGCCGACTATCACAAGCCCAGCGACACCTGGGACAAGATCGATGCACCCGCCGCCGTCAGGTTGCTGGCCCTGGTCGCGGAGGTCGCTACCAGCCTGCGCGATGCGCCGGAGCGTCCTGCGTTCGTCAAACTGGCCGCGCCTACGCCGCATTCCGGCGATAGCGGCGCCGCACCCGCTTCGGGCTACGGTCCCTACTTCGGCAGCATCCCCGATTTCGCCGAAGGCACCATCGGCGTCAAATTCAGCGATGTCCGGGAGAACTCTCCCGCTGCTAAAGCCGGTCTCAAGGCGGGTGACATCATGACGGAATTCGACGGCAAGGCGATTCAGAATCTTTACGATTTCACTTACGCATTGCGGGCCAGAAAGCCCGGCGACGAAGTGAAGGTAAAGGTCACCCGGGATGGCAAGCCGCTGGATGTCACCGTGGTGCTCTCACGCCGGGAGTAGGCGTAGGGACAGCCTCGCCCCGGCGCTAGCTAGGTACGCTTAGTTGCGACGCCGCCGGCGTGATGAGCAACTTACGCTGGAATGGAATCGAGGCGATTCAATCGGGGAAGCCCTGCTATAGATCTCCCCACTTTCTTCCAGGCAACGCGCAGTTCGTAAAGGCTCTGCAGGTTAAGCCAGAATTCCGCGCTCGTGCCGAAGAAATGGGCCAGGCGCAGGGCAGTGTCTCCCGTAATGGCGCGCTGCCCGTTCAAAATGCCGGTGATGCGGTTGGGTGGCACATCCAGTTGGCGCGCCAGTTGGGTGGCGCTCATGCCGAGTTCTTTCAGTTCTTCGGCCAAGTGTGCGCCCGGATGTATCGCGGTCACTGCCATTGCGTCCTCCTAGTTCCTAGTGATAGTCGACAATCTCTACGTTCGACGGTCGCGGCGCTCCGTCCAGCCACTCAAAACAGATCCGCCACTGCTCGTTGATGCGGATGCTGTACTGTCCCTTCCGATCGCCGGACAGTGCTTCGAAACGGTTGCCGGGCAAGACGGCAAGGTCCCTGAGCGCCGTGGCCGCTTCCAGCCGGTCGAGTTTCAAGCGCGCCGGGCGCTCGATTCCAGAGAATGCTTTGACCCGTTCCCCAGCGGCGAACTCTCTCGTGCGCTTGTCTCGATAGCCGAGGATCAATCCAAAGAATATCCTCTATTATGCGTTACGTCAAGCATAACGAGTTAAAGGGATACTGGGCTGGCAGACTCTCAGTTTGCCGCGCCTGCCTCTCGCCGGTGGCTATACCAACCCCGGCCGGGTCTGCGGATACGCAGGGACTGGGTGCGTGGTGGGAAAGCATGCCTCCACGAATGGGGGCATGGCAGCCTGAAAGGCCGCTCCGCCGCCGAAATTCTTTCACGTTCGCTCTGCTTTGTCCGCCAGCATCTCGCGCAGTAAACTGATCAATTCCGCCGGGAAAAAGGGCTTCTTCAGAAACCGCACCTGCCCGCCCTTCACCGCCGTAACCTGATCCACGGCGCCGGAAATCAGCAGCACTTTCACCCGCGGGTTCAGCTTGAACACCCGCTCCGCCAGCTTATTCCCATCCATCTCAGGCATCGAGATGTCGGAAATCAGCACGTCGACGGTCTCCGCCCCGCAGATCCGCAGCGCATCCGACGGCAGCGGAGCCGCCAGCACCTTGACGTTTTGCGGACCCAGCATGGCGCGTAACAGCCGCAGCATCTGCGGGTCGTCGTCCACAATGAGTACAGTTCGCGTGGCTTCGAACATCGAACTCTGATTCTATACCCGGCTGTACGCTCCAGCACCGCCAATGCGTAATGATTTCTGGGACAATTCCAATGGAGACCGTCAATGCCTTGCCTGCTGGTACTTCTGATCCTCGCCTTCCCCCGGCTCGTGCTGGTGGTGATGTACTTCACGTCCACCTACTTGCAGCGCGCCTATCACGACCTCATCATCCCCATCCTCGGCTTCTTCTTCCTACCGCTCACCACCCTGGTCTATGCCTGGCTGATCAATACGCACCATCCGCTAGAGGGCATTAACCTGATTTAC
The DNA here is from genome assembly GCA_025358475.1 of Candidatus Solibacter sp. GTDB lineage: Bacteria > Acidobacteriota > Terriglobia > Bryobacterales > Bryobacteraceae > Solibacter. The sequence continues at coordinate 8,075 of JANYJN010000054.1, read as the reverse complement.
CTCGTGGTGGCGGTCATCGTGGACCTGGGCGGGTTGGGGGGCGGAGAATCCCATCGCCGCCGGCGCCTGTAATCGCTTACCATACGGATGATGAGCTACAATCGCTGGTCCACGTTCGCCCTCATGGGGGCACTGACACTCGCGTGCCTGACGCAGGCATCCGCGCAAAAGGAAACATCCAAAGTGAAAAAACAGGCTTTCGGCAAAATGCCCGACGGCACCGCGGTGGAGCTTTACACGCTCACTAACACCAAAGGCATGCAGGCAGGGATCATTACCTACGGCGGCACAGTGGTTTCTCTCACCGCCCCGGACCGCAACGGCAAGTATGCGGACGTCGTTCTGGGAATGGACGACCTGGCGGGATACAGGAAGGCGACCGCCTTCTTCGGCGCGACAATCGGCCGCTATGGCAACCGCATCGGCCACGCGCAGTTCAAGCTCGAGGGCAAGACCTACAAGCTGCCGGCCAACGATAACGGCAACACGCTGCACGGCGGACCGGCGGGCTTCGATAAGCACGTATGGAGCGCCGTCGCCGGCTCCAGCGCCGACGGGGAAACGCTGGAGCTCACCTACATCAGCAAAGATGGCGACGCCGGTTTCCCCGGCACCCTCACTGCCAAGGTGGTCTACACGCTCACCGCGAAGAACGAGCTGAAGATCGATTACACCGCCACCACCGATAAGCCGACCGTGGTCAACCTGACCAACCATTCGTACTTCAACCTGGCCGGCCCGGGCGTGGGCGACATTCTGGCCCACGAAGTCATGATCGATGCCGCCCGCTTCACCCCGGTCGACGTCAACCTGATCCCGACCGGCGAACTGCGCCCCGTCGCCGGTACGCCGTTCGATTTCACTAAGTCCACCGCCGTCGGTTCCCGCATCGACGCCGCCGATGAACAGATCAAGTTCGGCAAAGGCTACGATCACAACTGGGTGCTCAACAAGGGCGCCGGGGGCCTGACCAAAGCCGCCGAGGTCCACGAGAAGAAGAGCGGGCGCGTCATGGAAGTCTGGACCACCGAGCCCGCCTTGCAGTTCTACACCGGCAACTTCCTGGATGGCACGCTGCACGGCAAGGGCAAGATTTACGGGCACCGTGGCGCCTTGTGCATGGAGACGCAGCACTACCCGGACTCCCCCAACCGGCCGACTTTCCCGAGCACCGAACTGAAGCCCGGCGCCACGTATCACACCACCACCGTTTACCGCTTCTCCGCCAGGTAGGTGAGCGGCGGAGGCGCGGCCAAATAACGTCCACAGGGGCTTCACAGCCTCTGAGCGGCTATCGTAGGATGCGGTTCGCAGGCGGACCCGGAGGGCGCCTGCGCCACCACCGGAACATAGTTGGCGGCAAAGGTGGGGCGGGCGCTTCCGCCCGCCAAGCCCGCTTGCGGGTGTGGTCCGAGCTTGGCTCGGATGGACAAGCCGGAGGCTTATCCTACTGTATGGTTTCGATTTCCACCTTCTGCCTGGGCGGAAAGGCGTACGACGTTACCAGGCTCTCGGTGCCGTTGACGCCGATCGCCTTGACGCCAAACTTCGCGTCGTCGATGGAGACATCCTTCAGCGTGTACGTATTCACCTTGCCGACGTAGACCTCCTGCTCCCAATACGGCGACGTGGTGGCACGCATGACAATTGCGTAGCCTTTAATGCCCTCCTCTGGACCCGCCGCGCGCCAGCGCAGCACCGCGTCGTAGCCGCCGCCGCGCGCGATCATCGGCGTAGGACGCCGTCCGCTGCCGCTCGCGGGGGGGGCAGGCATAACCGCCGGCGGCTTGGGTCCGAGCGCCAGGCTCGCCGCCACTGCCAGATTCACCTGCGCCACCCTCGCCGTGTACGGCACCGACATGTTGGCCAGCGTGTCCGTGGCGTGGTGCTGGTTGGCGTACATCTCATTCGGGGTGGAGACCCGCACCGCCGCGAAGCCCTCCCACTGGAACGGAGTTTGGTCGCCGCCGCGGCCTAAGCGGTCTCCCATAAACACCGTGTTGATTTTCATGGACGGCAGGTAGCGCTCGCCGATTTCGCGCACGTAGCGCGACAGTTGCTGCGACACCGAATCCATGGTCTCGTCGCTATAGACGCTGACCGATCCGTTGCCCATGCGCCCGTTGCCCGAAACGTCTGTGCCGATGATGTCGTTGTTCAGCACCGCCTCGATCGCTTGCCCCTCCTTGCTGGCTTTTGCCGCCTGTAGCCCACTGCCGATCAGGCCCTGCTCTTCCCCGGCGAACACGTAGAAGGCCAGCGTCTTGTCGAATTCGTACTGGCTCATGACGCGCGCCAGTTCCATCACCGCCGCCGTGCCGCTACCGTCGTCGCACACGCCGGGCGCGGGCAGTTCCGCGTTCTTTTCGAAATCGGCCAGCGTCATATTGGCCGTGGTGTTTCCCGGGGCGCCCGCCTCCGTGCCAGGCCCCGCTGCCGCGCCCGCCGGACGCGTGCCCAGATTCAGCGAATCGTAGTGCGCGCTCACCACCACCACTGTCTCGGGCATCTTCTTCCCCGGCAGGTAGGCAATGACGTTGTACAGATCAACGTCCTTGAATATGCGCAGGCCCTGCTTCTTCACCCGGAACTTCTCGAAGCGCACTTCGAGCTTCGGGCTGTAGCTTTTCATCTCGTTGAGAATCCACGTGCGGGCCGCGCCGACGCCGTGCACCGGGTCGTCCGCGTTCGACATGGTATGGCGGGTGCCGAAGCTCTCCAGCTTCTGCAGGACGGCCTTGATGCGCACCTCCGAAACCTGCTTCATCATCTCCTGGATTTTGGGGTGGACAGCTTTGTCCTGAGCGGGCGCAAAACCGGCGGTAAGACTGATGGACGCGGCGATAGCGGTAAGCGAGCGAGACAGATTCATGGGAACTCCGTTGGCAGCTATCGTATCAAACAGCGGCGCCGGGACGTGGGGCAGGCGCTTCCGCCCAATGTCACTTAGTTGGGTGCCAGTGGAAATTCTGCACAAATCGTGGGGCGGACTCCCTGGTCCGCGGCCGACGCCCTCGTCGGCCTGTCCGCACCCTGCATGATGCTGACCCCCGTCTGCCGGCAGCGGGACGGGGGCGTCCCGCGCAGACCGGGGGGTCTGCCCCACCAGTTCGGCAGGATTCTATCTCTTGGGGCTAATTAAGGGACATTGGGCGCTCCCGCCTGCCCCACCTTTTTCATGAAGTTTCGCGGGCCGCAGGCGCATCCCGGTTTACGGCGGCCTATTCGTCGCGCAGGATCTCCAGCGGCTTGCGGCCCAGAACGCGGAAACTCGCCGCCCACCCGGCCACCGTCGCCACCAGCGCCGCGATGGCCACCGCGAGAGTGTGCGTCAGCCAGGCCGGGTGGAAATCGATTTGTAGAAGCTGCTTCAGCACCAGCGCCGCGAAGCCCCCGGCCAGCAGGCTGCCCATCAATCCCGCCACCGTTCCCAAAGCCAGAAATTCCACCGAGAAGATCCACGCGATGCGCCGCCGGGTGGCGCCCAGCGTCTTGAGCGTCACCACTTCGCGCATTCTCCGGAACCGCGTGCCCGCCACGCTGGACGCCACCATCACCGCTCCGGCCAGAATGGTGAACCCGGAAATGAAGCGAATCACCGACGCAATCCGCTGCACCACGTCTTCCACAATCTGCATCACGTCCGCCACGTTCACCACCGTGACCGTGGGGAATTCCCGGTACACCACGCGCACCAGCGCCGCCACGTCCGCCGGCCGCACACGCGCGCTCCCGTAGTACACCGCCGGCAGATTCTCCAACTGCCCCGGGTTGAAGATGAACTCGAAGCGGCCCGTCATGCGGATGGATTCGGTGCGCTCTATACACGCCACGCGCGTGCGCAGGTTGCGATTCCAGATGTTCCAATCTACCACCGCGCCCGGCTTGAGGTTAAGAATTTTGGCCGCCTCTTCGCTCACGCAGATTTGCGGATCGCGGTCTCCGGGCCGCCACCACGCGCCGTTTAAAATGACGGTGTCGGGGGGCATGGCGTCCATCGCGGTCACGGTTCGCGTGCGCAGGAAGCGCCGGTTGAAATCGCGCAGCGGCAGCTTTTCGATAGCCTCGCCGTTGATGGCCGTGATGCGCGCCGTCACGGCGAACGCCACCTCCGGCGCCTCCTTCACGCCTGGTTGCCGGCGGATGGACTCGCTGAGCGCAGCCCTCTGGTTGGCCGGGATATCCAGCAGGAACACGTTGGGCATTCCCGGCGGCGCGGAGCCGCGAATCTGGTCCACCAGCGCGCCCTGCACCAGGAACACGGTGAGCGTGAACATCACGCCCACACCGAGCGCCACCACCGCCGCCTGCGCCTGGTTGCCCGGCCGGTAGAGGTTCGCCATGCCGTGCCGCACCACAGACGGCAGCCGCGCGCCCGCCCTGCGCAGGAACCAGCGGAACCCGCGCAGCATGGCCCACCCGGCCAGCGTGAGCAGCGCCAGGGCAATGGCCAGCGCCAGCGCGAAGAAGCCGCCGGTACGCAGCGCATCGGGGAAACTGCCTTCCGTCAGCGTCCCCGCCACTACGCCGGTGCCCAACAGAATCGCCACCCGCACCAGGTACTGGGGCGCCACGCCGCGCCGCCGCGCACTACCTTTCGCCTCCACATCGCGGCGAAAAATCAGCGCCGGACGAATGTCGCGAATTTCCAACAAGGGAGGCAGCGTGAACAGGAGCGTCACCAGGCACGCCACCGCGATTCCTTGCACGGCCGGCCACGGGCTCCAATACGCTGCCACGTCCATCGAAAAATACTTGGCGATCAGTCCCGGAAACGCCGCCGCCACACCCACACCGAACGCCACGCCGATCACGCCGCCGCCCAAGCCGAGCATCAGCGTCTGCGCCGTGTAGATGCGGATCACCTGCGCCGAGCGCGCCCCCATGCACTTCATCACCGCGATGGAATCCAGCTTCTGCTGCAAGTGCCCGTGCATGGCGCTGGCCACGCCCATGGCGCCGATCACCAGCGCGATCAGCCCGATCAGGCTCAGAAACGTCGTGGAGTGATTCAGCCCGCGCGTGATGATGGGGTGCGTCTCACGGTAGTCCGCGATGGTAGCCTCCGGAAACGCCTGCTTCAATACGGCGCGCGCCTGCGCCACGTCCGGCCCGCCCTGCGGCGGCAGCGCGAACAGGTAGCGCTCGGCCGCGCGGCTGCCGGCGGTGATCAGTCCCGTGCGGTCCAACCCCGCGCGCGTGATCATCACCCGCGGCCCCACGTTCAGGCTGCCCGTCATGCGGTCCGGTTCCGACACCATCACGCCGGCGATGCGAAAACCCTGGCCGCCGATGTGCAGCAGGTCGCCGGTGCGTACGTTGAGCCGGACCAGAAGGTCGTCGGAGACCACCACGGTTCCTTCATTCAGCGCCTCGCGCAGCGGACGCGGCGGATTCAGCTTCACCACGCCGTAATAGGGGTACGCGGCGGGGTCCACCGCCTTCACGGAAATCAGCAGCGGGTCCCGGGTGGACGCGGAACTCGCCATGGTCACCGTCTCCGTGATCCACGTGCGCCGCACGCCGCGCGTTTCCAGACCGCGCAGCGCCGCTTCCTGCTGTGCCGTCGGCAGGGCGAACACCCGCGCCGTCAGGTCGCCCGCCATCAGCGTGCGCGCCTGGCCCAAGAGCATGTGACGGAACGAAGTGCTGAAGCCGCGTACTCCGGTGAGCGACCCCACGCCGATGGCCACCGAGAGCACCACGAACAGGAATTTTGTGCGCGAGGCACGCATCTCCCGCCACGCGATGCGGATGGCCGCGCGCCAGGATAGCTTCGGCTTCGGGGTCATCGGCTGGCTCTCAGGTCGCCCGCCATCACCGTGCGCGCCTGGCCCAACAGCATGTGGCGGAACGAAGTGCTGAAGCCGCGTACTCCGGTGAGCGACCCCACGCCGATGGCCACCGAGAGCACCACGAACAGGAATTTTGTGCGCGAGGCACGCATCTTCCGCCACGCGATGCGCAGGGCCGCGCGCCAGGATAGCTTTGGCTTCGGGGTCATTGACTGGCTCTCATTGACTAACCACGAGCCCGTCGCGCAGCACGATGCGGCGATCCGCGCTCTCGGCCAGCGACGGCTCGTGGGTTACCAGCACCATAGTGGTTCCTTGTTCGCGATTCAGCGCCAGCAGCAGTTCCAGCACGGCCCTTCCGGTGGCAGAGTCCAGGTTGCCGGTGGGTTCGTCGGCCAGCAGGATGGGTGGACTGAGCGCGAAGGCGCGCGCCAGCGCCACGCGCTGTTGTTCGCCGCCGGAGAGTTGCACCGGGTAGTGATCGCTTCGCCCGCGCAGCCCGACGCGCTCCAGCAACTCGCGCGCACGTTCCCGCCCGCCCGCCTCGGCCCCCGCCAGTTCCATGGGCAGCAGCACGTTCTCCTCCGCCGTCAGGGTACCAATCAGGTGGTAGGACTGGAAGACGAATCCGATCTTGCGCCCGCGCAGCAGCGCCATATCGTCCTCGCCCAGATGGGTGATGTCCTCGCCATCCAGGATCACCTGCCCGCTGGTGGGCGTGTCGAGCCCGGCCAGCAGACCGAGCAGCGTGCTTTTTCCGCTGCCCGACGGCCCCATGATGGCCGCAAACTGGCCGCGCGGGATTTCGAGGTCGATACCTTTGAGGATTTCCACACGGTGAGTACCGGTATCGATGGACTTGGTGAGAGCACGAACCTGGATCAAGGCTTTATTATGGCATTCAGATGCCCAGAATCGTTTTGATCGCCAGCTCCCTCGCCGCGGCCGCGCTGTTGTGTGGTTGCGGCCAGCCGGAGACGCCGGCGCCGAAGGCCGCGCCACATTCCACGATGCCGGCCGCCGCCGCGCCCGCCGCGCCCCCGCCGCCCGCTGCCGCCGACGCGCGGCGCGCCATTGTCTGCTTCGGCGACAGCATCACCGCCGGCTTCGGTCTCGACGCCGGGCAAAGTTTCCCCGACCTCCTCCAGCAGGACCTGGACCGCGGCGGCCTGCCGTATCGTGTCGTCAATCTCGGCGTAAGCGGCGACACCACGCAGGACGGCCTCGCCCGCGTCTTCATGGCGCTCTCCGAAAAGCCGGTCGTCGTCGTGTTGGAACTCGGCGGCAACGATGGGCTGCGCGGCATCCCCCTCTCCATCACGCAGGCCAACCTCGGGCAGGCCATCGAGCAGTTTCAGGGTGCCGGATCGCTTGTCGTCCTCGCCGGCATGACGCTGCCACCGAACTACGGCCCGGCATTCATCCGGCAATTCGAAGGGCTTTACAAGAGTCTCGCCGCGAAATATAAGGTGACGCTCATCCCCTCCCTGCTCGAAGGGGTCGGCGCGCACGACGAACTGATGCAGCGGGACGGCATACACCCTAACGCCGCCGGCGCGCGCCAGGTGGAAGCACGCGTCATGAAGTCGCTGATGCCGCTGCTGAAGTGAGTTGGTGTTGGCGGGCACGGTGGACCGCCCCGGCCTTACCCCACATTACCCACCTACCGAAGTTTCGCGCTCTGCTCTTCGGCGTCGCGAACCTCATCTTCGGCTTGCAGCCAGTCGTCCAGTTCTGAGCCCGATTCATTGCCTTCGAGGACATAGAGTTCGTAGGCCCGCATCTTTATACGTTCTTCCAGGGGAAGCTGTCCTGTGGCGTTGGCAGCCGCTTTTACGCGCAGAGGGAGTGACATAAGAATCCGCCTCCTGCCTTACGGTACATCCAATCCGCCCGCCTTACAAGGAGGATCTCAGGGTTGGGTACGCCGGCATCGAAGTGAGGGATTTACCCAAATAACCGGCCAATCGAAAGGATCCTAACGTCGGATGGGCGCGTAGTCTCGTCCACTCCTATGTCGCATGCCCCTCGGGGTTTCGCCTGGTGCATCCGCCCGAGCGCAGAGGCCCTGGAAGACGCGCTTCATTTCGGGGCTTCGAGGCACGCGAAGACTTCGCGGTAGAACTCGGGGTGCGCCTTCCAGGATTGCGCCGTGATCATGCGGCCGTCGCGAATCGCCGGCTTCTCGCTGTACTTGCCGCCGGCGCGTTCCACTTCCACGCAGACGTGGGGGTGGCCGGTGACCGTGCGCCCGCTGGTCAGCCCCGCCGCCACCAGCAC
>JANYJN010000049.1 GCA_025358475.1 Candidatus Solibacter sp. | reverse complement strand
ACGGCGATGGTGCGGCTTTCGGCGAGCGATTGCACCAGCGCGAGCGAACTGGGGCGTCCGACGGTGATGGGCAGGAGTCCGCCAGGGTATATGACGGTGTCGCGGACCGTGAGCACGGGAAGTTCTTCTGTATCGTTGACGGCGGGTTCTTCGTCTGGCATAGGCAGGCACTTCCAGTGTAGCGGTAGAGAGCGGGGTGAAGGGCGCCCGCTATCGCCCATTGAAGTAGTTTCACCAGAGCCGGGATCATAAGGGGGCGATGGAGTTGGACGGCGAGTGAACTCCGAGGATTTGTGCGTAACCGCTCCCGCAGCCGGCGAAGCCGGAACCAAACAGGCAGCCTATTCACCGCAGAGGCGCAGAGATCGCTGAGATAAGCGCAGAGAAAACGAGAAATCATTTCGGCGAAAGGGGTAGGCTTCGTGCCTCCCTTGGCGGCGCGCGGAGGGAGCGGAGAGCGCAAAGGAAAAATCCTGCCAATTTCCGGCACGAGTTCGACTTGGCAGTTACTCACGGTCGGCGATCTGATTGGCGCATCGCTATCGCCTGTATGATAAAAGGAATTTATGAACAGACGAAGGTGGCTGCAACTGATCGCGATTCTCACCGCCGCGCGGGAAGGGCAAGCAGAGCAGCGCGGCGGAGGCGGGCAGGGCGGCGGGCAGGATGCGCCGGTGCGCGTCGCCAAGGAACAGGTCATTGGCGCGCTGAAGCTGATGGGCCTGGAATTTCAGGATGCCGAACTGGACATGACGATGCGCGGCGTCAACCAGGCGCTTTCCACTTATGAGGCGCTACGCAAGGTGGACGTACCCATCGACACCGAGCCTGCCTTTGGGTTTCATCCGGGGCTGCCGGACCGTCAGGCGATCAAGGGGCCGCAACGCTTCGACACGACGATTCCGAAAGTGCCCGTCATGAAGGCGCCGTCGAATCTGGAAGACGTGGCGTTCTGGAGAGTTGTGGACCTGGCGCCGCTGGTGAAAGCGCGCGCGGTCTCTTCGACGGACCTGACGAAGATGTACCTGGCGCGCATGCGGAAGTACTCGCCGAAGCTGCTGTGCCTGATCACGTCCACGGAAGAACTGGCGCTAGAGCAGGCGGCGGCAGCGGACAAGGAGATTCGCGCGGGACACTACCGCGGGCCGCTGCACGGGATTCCGTTCGGGCTGAAGGATCTGTTCGACACCAAGGGAATTGCGACCACCTTCGGTGCGGAGCCGTACCAGACGCGGGTAGCGGACAAAGACGCGACGGTGGTGGGACGGCTGCGCTCCGCGGGCGCGGTGCTGATGGCGAAGCTCTCGATGGGCGCGCTGGCGCAGGGCGGGCTGTGGTTCAAGGGCATGACGAAGACGCCGTGGAATACGGAGCAGACGTCCAGCGGATCGAGCGCGGGCCCGGCGGCGGCGACGGCCGCGGGACTGGTGGGCTTCACGCTGGGGACGGAGACGCTGGGATCGATTATCTCGCCGAGCCAGGCGTGCGGGACGGTGGGACTGCGGCCGACCTACGGGCGGATCAGCCGGTACGGTGCGATGGCGCTGAGCTGGACGATGGACAAGGTGGGGCCGATTTGCCGGGGAGTGGAAGACTGCGCGATCGTGCTGAACGCGGTCTACGGGCCGGACGGGCGGGACCGCACCGTGGGGGCGGACCCGTTCCATTGGGAGCCGCGCAAGCCGCTGGCCGGTTTGCGTGTGGGGATTCTACAAAAAGATTTCGACCGGGCGCAAGGAGAGCAGAAGAAGATCTGGGAGCAGGCGATCGAGGACCTCAAGAAGGCGGGTGTGAAGATGACGCCGGTGGAGTTTGCGGAAGACGGAGCGACCATCCGCTTCCTGTTGAGCGCGGAAGCCGCGGCGGCGTTCGACGATATCACGCGCGACGGGCAGGTGCGGAATCTGCGTGGGCAAAATCCGGGCGACTGGCCAAATACGTTCCGCACGTCACGGCTGATTCCGGCGGTGGAGTATATACGGGCACAGCGGGTACGCACTCTGTTAATCGCGAAATTCGAGGAGTTCATGGCGGATTGGGATGTGCTGGTCATGCCGCCGAATTCGCTATTGACGACGACGAATCTGACGGGGAATCCGCAGGTGGTGATGAAGTGCGGCTTTACGGAAGGGGCGAAAGCGGATGGGAGCAAGGTGCAAGTACCGCGCTCCATCAGCTTCCTGGGGAAGATCTACGACGAGGGGTCGCCCCTGCGGGTGGCGCTGGCGTACGAGCAGGCGACGGAATGGCACAGGAAGCATCCCACACTGGAGGCGTAGGGGACGGGTTGGGGGCATGATCCGCTGGCGAACCGGATGACATTCGACGCTAAAGGCGCCGTTAGTGCGGCGCCACCAGGCGTTCGATTTCCCGGCAGAGCCTGTCGAAGGATCGGCATGACTTGGCCGCATTGAGGTCCATGGCAGCTACGAGAGCCGCCTGATCGACCGTGGGCGAATACTTCCTGCCGGGAACCATATTCCGGCTCAACCATTCTTTCGCTCCGCGAATGGCCGCCGGGTCCGGCGGAGGTAAGAGCCCTTCGCGCAATCCTCTTCTTCCGCTGAGCGATTGCGCCGCGGCTAAGAACCATGTCTCAAATTCGCACTTTGGAATCACGATGGAGACACCGTGGGGCGAAGTGATGGCGGCCGCCCTTGTTTTCAGGGCGTTGCCCAAAACAGCGGGGCAATCGTCGTCGGCATCCAGCACCACGAGAACTGGTCCCTGTCCTTGATTGATAAGCCGGGCGAGTCGAATCGCACGCTCCAATTCTCCTTCCCGGACAAGCCTTGATTTCGTGATCCGCACGGGTCGCGAAGTCCGCAACGCAAAGATCCCAAACAGCTCATTGCAGATGCGGCGTATCAGGAGGGGAACCGCTCCGAACTCCCCCTGGCCCTCAATCACAAATCCGAAGTTAACTATGTCATCGGGCATCGGCACAGTCGGGCGCGCCTTCCGGCCGGAGTTGATCCATTCTCATTAGTTCTCCGGCGGTGTAAAGGCGTTCTCTCAAGGCGGCCCTTCCGGCTTCGTCGGCCCCTCCGATGATGGTGCGGCCCTCACGCATTGCTACGGCTTTTACTGAATTCTCGGGGATATCCTCGCGATCGAGCAGATCGGGGCTATGGCTCGTCACTATGACTTGTCGTAAGTGGCTGGCTTCGATCAGGCTATCGAATAGCACTCCAGCAGCGGCCGGGTGTAGCCCCGCTTCAGGTTCTTCCAGGCCGATAACCGTTAGTGGGTAGCGTTCGCTCTTCTGAAACAAGGCAACCAAGACGGCGAGTGCTCGCAAGGTTCCATCAGACATGTTTTGTGCAGGAAGGTACTCGGGGATGCCGCTACCGGGATCCAACTCAAAGCGTAAATGGTAATTGGCGTCATCGGACACTCCCTCAATGCCGAGGACACCTGGGCTAATCCTTCGAAGGTAGTCGGTCACCCGAGCCCATCGCTCGGGAGCTAAGGTCTTGAGCTTGAAAATAGTTTCGGCGAGAGCACTGCCCTTTCGATCAAGGTTTCTGTACCGCTTCTCCGACTTGAATCCCCGGATTTCATCCGGGACGGGGTTGTAAACTATGACGTTCGAGAGCGCGCGGTAAACCGGTTCGAAGGCGGCCAAACCGGAGGCGTTGACAAGGTACAACTTGTCGTCGGATGCGGCAGGCGTAAGTCCTTGATCGCTAGTGACGGTTCCGCTACGTACTTTGAACCACGCGCTGCCTCGCGCCGATTGAATCGCGCATTCCTCTCTGGTGACCGTAACGGGCCCATCTTGAAGCGCTCCGATCTCGACGAGATAGTTGCCCGTCTCTCCATCCCCGAGCCGGAAGAAGACCTCAATGGATATTCCGGACCCTCTAGCAGCTCCCCGATGAAGGATGCTGCGAAATCCAGAACGGTCATCAAGCGCCCGCCCCAGTGAAGTGTCCAAGCCAAACGATAGGAAGCGAAGCGCTTCCACGAAGTTGCTTTTCCCCGCGCCGTTGGGCCCTACCAGAAAGGTGATCGGGCCTAGGGGCACATCGCAGTCCCGGATACTCTTGTAGTTCCGCAGAACTACCCGCGATATTGTGTTATGCCCCGGCATTTCAGCGAGTTACAAACCCTCTTCATTATATGACGAACGCCCGGCAGGCAAAACAATGAAAAGTGATTTCTGTGGCCGTGCACAGGAACGCCTTGGGATGACATGCCCCCGGCCTTCCGGCGTGCTTAGACGGTGCAGATCCGGATTGCCTGCTGGAGGCTGGCCACCGCATCGCGTCCCTGCGTGGGCGAATATTCGTGGCCGAAATAGCCGGTGAAATTCAAGTCGGCGATGGCCTGGGCGATGAAGCGGTAGTTGAGTTCCTGGGTCTCGTCGATTTCCTTGCGCCCCGGATTGCCGCCGGTGTGGAAGTGGCCGATCCACTGTATGTGGTCGCGGATGTTGCGCACGATGTCGCCGTCCATGATCTGGGCGTGATAGATATCGTAGAGAATCTTGACGCGCGGCGAATTGACGCGCTGCATGACGTCCACGCCCCAGGCGATGTGGTCGAACATGTAGTCTTTGTGATCGACCTTGCTGTTGAGGTACTCCATGCAGATGGTGACGCCCTTGTCTTCGGCGTGGGCCTTAACCTTATTAAGGAAGGCCACGCAGTTGGCGGCGCCTTCTGCATCCGGCATGCCTTTGCGGTTGCCGCTGAAGGTGATGATATTGGGCACCCCGTTGGCCTTGGCTTCATCGATGGCCGCATGCATCAGCGGCTCCAGCTTTTCGTGGAGGTCGCGGCGATTGAGCGCATCGGAGATGCCGCCGCCCGGTCCCGGCGGATACATGGTCGGGGTCAGGCCGTATTTCTTGAGCATCGGCCAGTCGGCCGGCCCCTTCAGGTCATAGCCGACAATGCCGAGCGATGCGGCCAGCTTGCAGCCATCTTCCAGGCTGGTCCCGCGGGCGAACACTCCGCCGGTCACGCACTGTTTCAAGCGGCCCTTGCTCATGCGCGGCGCGGGTGTCTGCGCCAACGCGGCTGAAGCGGCCAAAGCCGGAAGGAAATCTCTACGTCGCATGAAGCATGAGTATCACAGCGCTTGGCGAAGCGCAAGAGCGGTAACGCGGGGACAGGCGGAACGTTTTCCGGTTTACCGCCGTGACCGGCGCGCCGCGCACAGCCTATAATCCCTCTATGCGCCCCTTCCTGTTTTTCGTGCTGGCCCTCTCCGCCGCCGCTCAAGACGCCATCGTGCTCATCAAGCCCGCCCGCGTCTTCGATGGCGAGACGCTTCACGAAGCCTGGGCGGTGCGAGTGCGCGGCGGGCGCATCGAAGCCGCCGGACCGGCGGCTTCCATCGACACGGCCGGCGCCAAGACGATTGAACTCCCCGGCGCCACGCTGCTGCCGGGCCTGGTGGAAGGCCACTCGCACATTTTGCTGCACCCCTACAACGAAACTCCGTGGAACGATCAGGTGGCTCACGAAGGCATCGGCCTGCGGGTGGCGCGCGCGGTGAACCACCTGCGGGCCACGCTGATGGCGGGCTTCACGACGGTCCGCGATCTGGGCACCGAGGGCGCCGGTTACGCCGATGTGGAACTCAAGCAGGCGGTGAATCAGGGCATCGTTTCGGGTCCGCGCATTCTCGCCTCCACGCGCGCCATCGTGGCAACGGGCAGTTACGGGCCCAAAGGATTCGCGCTTGAATGGCGCGTGCCGCAGGGAGCCGAAGAGGCCGACGGCGTGGACAGCCTGACGCGCGTGGTGCGCGACCAGATAGGCCATGGCGCCGATTGGATCAAGCTATACGGCGACTATCGATGGGGCGCGGGGCCGGGCGCGCGCCCCACTTTTTCGCTGGAGGAAATGAAGCTCGCCGTGGAGACGGCCAAGAGCGCGGGGATCCCTGTATCCGTCCACGCCAGCACGCCCGAGGGCATGCGGCGCGCCGTGCTGGGCGGGGCGGAGACGATTGAGCACGGCGACGACGGCACGGTTGAAATCTTCAAGCTGATGGCGCAGCGCCACGTGGCGCTGTGCCCCACGCTGGCCGCCAGTGAGGCCACGGCGCAATATGCGGGCTGGAAAAAGGGACAGCAACCCGAACCCCGCGGCATGGAGCGCAAGCGGGCCAGTTTCAAGGCGGCGCTAGGGGCCGGCGTAACCATCCTGAGCGGCAGCGATGTGGGCGTGTTCGCCCACGGCGACAACGCGCGCGAACTGGAGATTATGGTGGAGTACGGGATGACGCCGGTGGATGCCCTGAGATCCGCCACATCGACGGCGGGACGTGTGCTCCACATGGAGATCGGGCAGGTGAAGGCGGGGATGTTGGCTGATTTGATGGCGGTGGAAGGCGACCCCACGAAGGA
>JANYJN010000033.1 GCA_025358475.1 Candidatus Solibacter sp. | reverse complement strand
CGGAGTCACGCTGGCCGCTAGCGACCCGCGCGCCCACAATAGCTTCGCAGACCCGCGCGCGGTGGAGCCCAAGACGGTCGCCGTCACTCTGAAAGGCGCGGCCATCGTCCACCAGTTTCCTCCGGCGTCAGTAACGAAGCTGACGATTACGCTTGGGTGATGGTCTACTCTGCGTCAATTTTCAGAAGCGCTCGGTGATATCGTGAGTGACACCGGTCCTTAGCAAGAGATGCCTAAACAGCGAGCGATCTCCTATTCCTTGACGAACATCTGCCATGCGGTTGAGATCGGGACTACATTGACGGGGAGTTGGTTCAGGGGCCAAAATCAACCATGGAATGAATTGACCCCTGCGATTTTTCGCAACACGAACGAGTTCATGCGGGAGTGGGCAATCGCAGAGGAATTCAAACGCGAAGCTCCCGGCATCATCACGAAAGCGCCGCCGTGGGACGATCACCTGCTTTGGTTATTCTTGATGCAGCACCATGGTGCTCCGACCAGATTGCTCGATTGGAGCAAGAATGTTCTCGTTGCCCTCTACTTTGCCGTCAAGGGCTTTGACGATAAGGACGGCGAATTGTGGGCCATGCATCCCGCTACACTGAACGAACGTTCTGGTTTCCGAGGCTTCCCTTTCCCAAGCCACCCTGGCGTTAACGTCCTAGCCATGGAGCCCTGGTACAATTCTGCTGCCGCTCCGGCCAAAAAGCTGAAAGTGGAAGTTCCAAAGTACCCACTGGCTCTATTGCCGCCAGTACATTCCGAAAGGGTTCTGTTGCAGGCGAGTGCCTTTACGATACACCCAAAGCCGACGATCTGCTGCACGATTCCAGAGTTGCTAACCGAGCCCAAGCACTTGGTCAAATACAGGATTCCTGCGACGAAGAAGGCACAAATACGGGGCGACCTCGCTGCACTTGGTATGACTGAGAAAGCGCTCTTCCCAGGACTAGATGCGCTCTCAAGGGTTATTGTCGAAAAACAGCATGTGATCGCCTACTCACCTCCCGATCCTCCGAATTTCGCCCCGCCCCCTCCACCGCGGCCTCCCCTCCCTATAATAGTTAAATGACCCCTGACGCTCTCGCCGCTGCCGTAATGCCGCCTGTCCCGCTTAGCGTCGAAGGCGCCAGCGTGTTGCACCAGATGATGCGCATCCGCCGCCCCGAATTTCGCGCGCTCTCTACTGTCGCCCGCGCCGAGATCCTGCGCGAGGCATCCACCGCCCTCGCCGCCCTGGAGCACCACGCCGAAGGACGCCAGACCGCCCTGTTTTCCCTGCTCGGGCACAAGGGCGACATCCTGTTTGTCCATTTCCGGCGCAGCTTCGAGGAACTCGACCACGCGCAGCGCGATCTGGCGCGCCTCGCCATTGGCGATTTTCTGGAACCCACAACTTCCTACCTCTCCATCGTCGAACTCGGCATTTACGAATCCACGTCCAAAATCTATGGCGCCCTCATGGAAAAGGGCATCCAGCCATACTCCGACCAGTGGAAACAGGAAATCGAAGCCACCCTCGACCGCCACCGCCAGGCCATGGCCCCGCGTCTCTGGCCGGAGATTCCCGCCACCCGCTACGTTTGCTTTTACCCCATGGACCGCCGCCGCGGCGAGACCAAAAACTGGTATGAGGAATCTCTGGCAGACCGCCAACGCATGATGGAAAAGCACGGCGCCATCGGCCGCCGCTACGCCGGCGAAGTGCGCCAGGTCATTTCCGGATCCATCGGCCTCGACGATTGGGAATGGGGCGTCGATCTCTTCGCCAACGACCCCGCCGTGTTCAAGCGCCTGATCTACGAAATGCGCTTCGATGAAGTCAGCTCCATCTACGCCCTGTTCGGTTCGTTCTATGTGGGCGTGCGCGTGGCGGCCGCAGAACTCGCCGGAATCGTCTAACCTTGACCAAGACCATCCACATCGCCGGGGGCGGCTTGGCCGGCTCCGAAGCCGCTTGGCAGATCGCCCGCCGCGGAGTGAGCTGCGTCCTCCACGAAATGCGTCCCGTGCGCCCCACCCCCGCGCACCAGACCGATCGGCTCGCCGAACTGGTCTGTAGCAACTCGCTGAAGAGCGAGAGCGTTTCCACCGCCCCCTGGCTGCTCAAAGAGGAACTCCGCCGACTGGATTCGCTCCTCCTACAGGCCGCCCAAAAAGCCCGCGTGCCCGGCGGACACGCCCTCACCGTCGACCGCGCCCTGTTCGCCGAAGAGGTCACCGCCGCCATCGCCGCCGAACCGCTCATCGACCTCCGCCGCGACGAAGTGACCTCTCTCACTGATGACGCCATCTGGATCGTCGCCAGCGGCCCACTCACCAGCGGTCCGCTCGCCGAGGAAATCGCCCGCCTCACCGGCTCCGGCCGCCTCTATTTCTACGACAGCATCAGCCCCATCGTCGACGCCGAAACCGTCGACACCACCATCGCCTACTGGGCCTCGCGCTACGGCAAATCCACCGACGGCACCGACGACTACCTCAACTGCCCGCTGGACCGCGACCAATACGAACATTTCGTCGATGAGTTGCTGCTGGCCGGCTCCGCTTCCGCCCACATTCCGGAAGACCACACCAGCTATTTCGAGGCCTGCCTCCCCATCGAGGAAATCGCCCGCCGCGGCCGCGACACCCTGCGCTTCGGCCCCATGAAACCCATGGGCCTGGATAACCCGCGCACCGGCCGCCGTCCCTGGGCCGTGGTACAGCTTCGCCAGGAAAACCTCCGCGCCGGGAGCTTCAACCTGGTCGGCTTCCAGAACCATATGAAGTTCGGCGACCAGGCCCGCGTCCTGCGCCTCATCCCCGGCCTGCAGAACGCCGAGTTCCTGCGCTTCGGCCAGATCCACCGCAATACCTACATCAACGCTCCCGCGCTGCTCACCCCAACGCTGCAACTGCGTACGCGCCCCGATATCTTTTTCGCCGGCCAGATTTCGGGCGTCGAAGGCTACGTGGAATCCATCGCCACCGGACTCATGGCCGGTATGCACGCCGCCGCTCTCGCGCTGGGCCAGACCCCGCGCCCCTTGCCGCGCGCTACCGCCCTCGGCTCGCTCTGCCACTACGTTTCCGCGGCCGATCCGAAGAATTACCAGCCCGCCAACATCACCTTCGACCTGCTGCCGGTTGTCGACGAGGCCAATCGCCAACGCCTGCGCCGCGACAAGAAAGCGCGCCACGCGCTGGTCTGCCAGCAGGCGGTCGAAGCCTTCGATGGGTACCTGGACGCCGACCGCCATGCCAGCGTCTGAACTGGAACGCCAGATCGCTCTCTACCTGGACGATTTCGCCCGCGCCGGCAATTCCGCCCACTCCATCCGCGCCTATGAGGCCGACCTGCGCCAGTTCCTCGCCTACCTCTCGCCCCCCGATCTCGCCCCGCCCGAACCGACTGCCATCGACCTCTTGCTGCTCCGCGAGTGGCTGGCCTCGCTCTACGGCGACCAACTCGCCGCCGTCACGCTGCGCCGCAAACTCGCCGCCGTCCGCGGCCTGTTCCGCTTCATGCTGCGCGAAGGCGTGGTCCCGCTCAATGTCGCCCGCCTCATACGGACGCCCAAGGCTCCCCAGAAACTGCCCGAGGTGATGAGCGCCGAGCAGGTCAACACGCTCCTCGACGGCGTCGCCGCCGGCAAACTGGAGCGTCCCTTTCCGGCGCGGGACCGGGCACTCTTCGAACTGCTCTACGGCTGCGGCATCCGCGTGAGCGAACTGGCCGGCCTCAACCTGGAAGATCTCGACCGCTCGGCGGGCTGGCTCCGTGTCCGCGGTAAAGGCAAAAAGGAGCGCCAGGTGCCGCTTCCCGGCAAGGCCGCCGAGTCGCTGGAGCGCTACCTGGCCGAACGTCCGGTGGTGCGCGAGGAGCGTGCCGTCTTCCTCAACCACCGCCATTCGCGCCTCACCACGCGCGGCATCGGCGGCATCGTCAAACTCTACGCCACCTATCTCGCGGGCGACCCCTCGGTGCATCCCCACAGCTTCCGCCACGCCTACGCCACACACCTGCTGGCGGATGGTGCAGACCTGCGCGCCATCCAGGAACTGCTCGGCCACGCCCGCCTCTCCACGACGCAGAAATACACCCAGGTGTCGCTCACAGACCTCATGGCAGTCTACGATAGGGCGCATCCCAAAGCCCAACTCAAGAAATGATCGCCGCCTTCCGCCAGGAAATCCGTCCCATGCTGCGCCTGGCCGCGCCGCTCGCCATGGCCGAACTCGGGTGGATGTCGATGGGCTTCGTCGATGCCCTCATGGCCGGCCGCCTGGGCGCCGCCGCCATCGGCGCCGGCAGCCTCGGCAACATGCTCTTCTTCCCCATCGCCATCTGCGGCACCGGCATGCTGCTCGGCATGGATTCCGTGGTCGCCCAAGCATTCGGCGCCAAAGACGATGCCGCTTGCCACCGCACCCTCATCCAGGGCCTCTGGATCGCCGTGGGTGTGGCCCCGGTGGTCGCGGTGTTACTCGCCCTCACCATCCCCCTGCTGCGCGCCGCCGGCACCAACCCGCGCGTCATGGAATTGCTGGGCCCCTACCTTTACGCCCTGCTCTGGGGCGTGCTCCCCCTGCTCTTCTACACCGCCTTCAGCCGCTACCTGCAGGCGATGAACATCGTCAAGCCCATCACCTTCGCCGTGGTCAGCGCCAACCTCCTCAACTTCGCCGGCAACTGGCTCTTTATGTACGGCCATTGGGGCGCACCGCGCCTGGGCCTCGAAGGCTCGGGATTCTCCACCTCCATCTCCCGCGTCTATATCGCGCTGGTACTCCTCGTTGCGGTTCTCCGCCTCCAACGAAAACCTGGCAATCCCCATCTGCCTGCAAACGCTTCCGATCCAGGGGGCACCCCGTCGCGGCTCCGGCGCGCTTTCAGATCCGCGACCGTGAGAAGCCGTGAAATATTCGCCCGGAAGCGGCATTGGATGGCGAAAGCGCCCGCCCCGCCTTTGCATGCAAGTGACTTGCCGGTGGTGGAGCCGGCGCTTTCGCCTGCGAACCGCATCATTTCACAGCTTCAAAGGGAGGCGTTGCCGGTACCGGGACTGGTCATTTCCGGACAGCGCCCTAACTGGCGCCCGCAGTGGGCGCTGATCCGGCGCCTGATCGCGCTGGGATTTCCCTCCGCCATGCAGATTCTGGTGGAAGGCGCCGTCTTCGGTGTGGTGACCGTGATGGCCGCCCGCTTCGACGAAGTCTCCCTCGCCGCGCACAGCATCGCCGTCAACGTCATCTCCATCACCTTCATGGTCCCGCTCGGCATCAGTTCCGCCGCCGCCGTCCGCGTCGGGCAGGCCGTGGGCCGCAAGTCCCCGCGGGCCGCCGCCGTCTCCGGTTGGACCGCCCTGCTGCTGGGCGCCGGTTTCATGAGCGCCGCGGGCCTCGCGCTCGCCATCGT
>JANYJN010000004.1 GCA_025358475.1 Candidatus Solibacter sp. | reverse complement strand
GATGGAGCGGGCTCCGCACACAGGCCGGCGCGCTCTTTCTGCGCGGCTTCAATCGCGAAATCCTCGAGGAAATGCGCGGCATCGCCGATGGCGCAAGCGACGCCGGCGTCAAGTGGCAGAACCGCCGCCTCGACGTGGTCGCTCTCGTGGTCGCTAACATCACCGTCGAGCTTGGCGAGCTCCGCAGTGCCATGACCGTCACACCCACCGGCCTGGAGACCCTTAAGTTCTCTCCGCCCACTTACTACGACCAGAAACGCGATTCCGTCCTCGATCGTTGCAGCGCCTTTGCCGCCACCGGCCCCGCCACCCGCGACGGTAAAATGGTGATCGGTCACGTCACCTGGTGGCCGCTCACTCTCGCTGAACAGACTAACGTCTGGATCGATGTCAAGCCCGAGAACACCCTGCAAGATGCTCACTCCATTGTTCCGGCTGCGGGACGATGGCACCTCCATCCGTCGTGGGGCGGACCCCCTGGTCCGCGGCCGACGCCCCCGTCGGCCTGCTGGCACCCTAGCAAGATGCTGACCCCATTGTTCCGGCTGCGGAACGATGGGGTCCCGTGCGGATCGGGGTCCGCCCCACCCAGTTCCGCAATCGCGCCGTCGGGGTGCCTCTTGCAGGGCCGGCCCAGCATCATCATTGCCGGGCGCGCCTCC
This sequence comes from Candidatus Solibacter sp., assembly GCA_025358475.1. Taxonomy (GTDB): domain Bacteria; phylum Acidobacteriota; class Terriglobia; order Bryobacterales; family Bryobacteraceae; genus Solibacter. The sequence goes on along the minus strand of JANYJN010000004.1, from coordinate 18,120 downwards.
GTTCAGACCATTCGCCGGGGCGGTCCGTCCGGGTTCGCTGGCATCCGAGCCGCGGATTTTGCGATTTGCCGAAACAGCGGGCTGAATGCCAATCAGCTTCGGCGAGCCAAGCCCATAAGGTCTCGGCCAACTTGAGTAAGTGTGTTCTTTGAAATCCGAATCCCGAATCGCCCAGCTACCGCAGGGCCACCGTGACGCCCGGCTGGCTGGCCACTACGCCTGCGGTTACAACCACGGGAACCTCGCCGGTCAACCCGGCGGGCACCACCACATTCACCTGCATCACGCCGGCGATCAGCCCCGGAGCCCCACCCGCGTAGCTTACCTCCGCGGCCACGCCGCCGATGGTCGCGGTGACCCGGGCCACCGGCTGCGGCAGCGGCGCCGCCGCCGGTTTCCCGTCCACCCCTGCCGGCAAGGTCTGCCCCTCGCCCGTCGCATAAAGGAATAGCACCGAACCGGCTGCCGCCGGAGCCGCCGTACCGTTGCGCATCCCGTCCTGGTTCATCGCCACGGCCTGCCCGCGGCCCGAACCGTCCCATGTGAATACGCCGGGCGCAGTCACTGCCACCGCCACCGCCACCGGTGCCGACGCTGCCCCCGCGCTCTGTACCACCACCTGTAGCGACCCGCCGGCTACCGCGTATGGCGCTACCGCTCCCACCTGCCCGGGCGTTGCGTAAAGTAGCGGTCCGGCCACGCCGTTGAACAGCACCGTTCGCACTCCGCTGAGCCCGGAGCCGTACAGCACCACCAGTTCTCCCGGTGCTACCGGTCCGGCCAGATTGCTCGCCGCATTAGTCACGGCGCTTACCGCGAGGGCCGCCGATACCGGGGCCAGCATGCGCACCGCGTTGTTCAGCGGGTCCGCTATGTAGACGTTGCCGCTAGCATCCACGGCGATACCCCACGGCTGGTTCAGCCGGCCATCCGACGCCAGCCCTCCATCGCCCGAGTAACAACACGTTCCGTTGCCCGCGATGGTGGTCACCGGCGCGCCCGGCGACACGCGGCGCACCTGGTGGTTGCCCGTGTCGGCGATGTACAGGTTCCCGGCGAGATCCACCGCGACTCCCCGGGGATCCACCAGCGCGCCCGACGTGTCCACCGTCGTGATGGTCCCCTGCGCGTCGATCCGCCGCACCTGGTTGTTCCCGGTGTCCGCCACGTACACGTTTCCGTCCTTGTCCACCGCCACGCCGCGCGGCTGGTTCAGGCGCGCGCGATTGGCGGGCCCGCCGTCGCCGCTGTAGCCCAAGTTGCCGTTCCCGGCCAGAGTCGTGATGACACCATTTGGCGTCACCCTGCGCACCGCGTGATCCAGGGTGTCGGCAATGTACACGTTGCCCAGCGAGTCCACCGCCACGCCTTGCGGCTGGTTCACGCTGCCCTTGGTGGCGGGGCTGCCGTCACCGAAATAACTGGCGTTCCCATTGCCCGCGGTGGTGAACAGGTTGCCGCCCGGTTGCGCCTGCCGCACCCGGCTGTTCACCGTGTCCGCCACAAACCAGTTGCCCAACCCATCCGCCGCCACGCCGAGCGGGCGGTTCAGCAGCGCCGTGGGCGGCGATAGGATCTCGCCATTGAACCCGGCCACTCCACTCCCCGCCAGTGTGGAGAGGATGCCGTCAGGGGAGACGGCGCGCACCCGCTGATTCACAGTGTCCGCAATGTAGATTACCCCGGACGGGCCCACCGCCACTCCGGACGGACCGTTGAGCTGTGCCGCCGTCGCCGCCGCTCCGTCGCCCGAATAGCTCTGGATGCCGTTCCCAGCCAGCGTGGTGAGCACGCCCGCCGCGGAGACCTTCCAAACTTTGTAATCGCCCCGCGCCAGGCCCGTGCCCGACCCGATCCCGGCCTCCACGAAGTAGATGGCGCCGCTGCGATCCACCGTCACGCCCGTGGGCCCTCCCAGCCGCGCATTGACGGCGGCCTGGCCATCCATCGGCGGAACGCCGTTGGTCCGGCCCACCACCGTGTTGATGACGCCCGTGGTCACCATACGGACCTTGCTATTGCCGAAGTCGGCTATGTACAGGTTCCCCGTCGCGTCCACCGCTACATCGGTGGGCAGGGATAAAGCGCTGCTCTTCGCCGGGCCGCCGTCGCCGCTGTAAATGCCGGTCGAGCCCACGCCGGCCACCGTCGAGATGACGCCGTCGGTGCCCACGCGGCGTATGCGGCCGTTGAAGGTGTCGGCGATGTACAGGTTTCCCGCCGCGTCCACGGCGACGGCCTCGGGTCCGTCCAGCCAAGCGCTGCGCGCCGCTACGCCATCGCCCAGATAGCCGCGCGTGCCAGTCCCCGCCACCGTCGACATGGTGCCGTCGGGCGACACCATGCGCACCACTTCATTCCCGGTGTCGGCGATGTAGAGGTTGCCGGAAGAGTCCACCGCCACGCCCAACGGGCCGTGGAGCTGGGCGCTGGTGGCGGAGCCGCCATCGCCCGTGAACCCCGGCGTGCCGCTGCCCGCCACGGTGGTAATGGTCCCGTTGGCCGCGATTCTGCGCACCACGGAGGCGTCCCTGTCCGCCACGAACAAGTTGCCCGCGGCGTCCACCGCGATGCCCATGGGGAAGTTCAACTGCGCCGTGGCCGCGGCTCCGCCGTCCCCGGAATTTCCGGCGCGCGCGGTGCCCGCGATGCGGGTCAACGTGCCCCTGGTATCCACCTTGAACACCGAGTGCAGGCTACCGAAGTAGACGTTCCCCGCCGCATCCGTGGCCAGCCGCGTGGGGTCTCCGATGGAAACGGCCGGCGCCATGGCCGGTGTAGCCGGAGGCGCGCCGCCCGCCAGGGTCGAGATCACATACTGTTGCGCGCCAACGCTACCAGCGAACAATAGACAACCAAGTACGTAATGAGCTCGCATTCATTCCTTAGGAACCGTTAAGAAACAAGTTTGCCAACCACTCTGGGTCCGGAGCGGCTGCTTGAGATTGAACATGTCATTTTCTAACACGCACTTAATGTTATTCCACCATACGCAACCGCAACTCGCGCAAATCGCGCAAGAGCAGGTCCGGCCGCAAAGGTTCCAGTTCCTCGACGGGAGTGATCCCCGTTCTTACCGAAATCGCCCGAATCCGATTAGCCCGGGCCGCCTGTATATCCTGCGGCGCATCGCCGATCAGCGACACCACCGCCTCGCGGCCGATCCACCCGCGCACGCGAGCCTCGCGGATGGCCAGTTTCGCCAGACCTGCGCGGCTCTTGGCCATCTCTCCGAAGGCGCCGAACCGGAAGTATTCGCGCAGCCCGGCGCGTTCCAGCTTGCGCCACCCGATGCGCGTCAGATTCCCCGTCACCAGGCCCAGCAACACGCCGCGCCGCGTCAGCCGCTCTAGCACCGGCACTACGCCCGGACAATGCTTGTCTGTCAGTTCCGGACACACCCGCAGGTAGTAACGCTCCGCTGCTTTTAGTATCTCCGGCATGGCATCCCGAATGGCGGCCCGGCGGGCTCCGGCTGTACGCATCATCACGGTCAAGATGTCGGGATCCAGCATGCCCTGAACCGGGATGCCCTCGGTGGTGGTCTCCAGGCCAGCGACCTTTCGCACCCCGTGGACCAGCGCAGCGCGGTGGTGGGGTCCAGCGCGCCGCACCAGGGTGCCGTCGATATCGAATAAAACCAGCGCCCTATGCACTGTTCATAATGATAGCAAGCGCCGCTACAATGGTCTGGTGAAGCAATCGAAGTTCCGGGTCGGTCTGATCCAGATGGCCTGCTCGCTGGACCCCAATGAAAACCTCGCCAAAGCAGAATGGCGAATCCGCGAGGCCGCCGCCAAAGGCGCCCAGATCATCTGCCTCGAGGAGCTCTTCCGGTCGCAGTACTTCTGCCAGACCGAGGATCTAGCCGCCTTCGATCTGGCCGAGCCCATTCCAGGCCCCACCACGGATAGCTTCACCAGGCTGGCCGCCGAACTCAACGTGGTGCTTGTCGGTTCGGTATTCGAGCGGCGCATGGCGGGGGTGTTTCACAATACGGCGGTGGTCATCGATGCCGGTGGCGCGCTTCTCGGACTGTACCGCAAGATGCACATTCCCGACGATCCGCGGTTCTACGAGAAGTACTATTTCACGCCGGGCGATCTGGGCTTCCGGTGCTTCGAGACGCGCTATGCGCGCATCGCTCCGCTGATCTGCTGGGACCAGTGGTATCCCGAAGCAGCCCGCCTGGCGGCTCTCGGCGGCGCGCAGATTCTGTTATATCCGACGGCGATCGGATTCCACCATTCCGACGCAGCCGAGGCCGGCACCCAGCAGAATGCCTGGGAGACCATCCAGCGCTCTCACGCCATCGCCAATGGGGTCTACGTGGCCGCCGTGAATCGCGTGGGCCACGAAGGTCCCGCCGGCGAGGGCTTGGAGTTCTGGGGCGGGTCCTTCGTTTGCGATCCGCAGGGCCGCATGCTCGCCCAGGCCGGCGATGGCGAAGAGACCCTGATTGTGGACTGCGATCCGCGCGTGATCGAATCGGTGCGCCGCAACTGGCCGTTCCTGCGCGACCGCCGGACGGACGCCTACGCACAAATCGTAAACCGGGTGATCGATTGAATCCGAAAGTGCATGGGGAAACCCCGCAGGCGCGCGGTTTCCGTATGCCCGCGGAATGGGAGCCCCACGAGGCCACCTGGATGGCCTGGCCTCACAATCGCGAGGACTGGCCTGGCCGCTTCACGCCGATACCGTGGGTGTACGGCGAGATTGTCCGCAAGCTGGCCAGTGTGGAGCGCGTGCGCATCCTGGTGGAGAGCCCGGCGCTGGAAACCCAGGCGCGCCGCATTTTGCATAAGGTGGGCGCGAATCTGGACGCCGTGGAATTCTTCCAGCGGGAGACTGATCGCGTTTGGACGCGGGACTACGGTCCGCTGTTCGTCAAGAACATCCGCGGGGACATCGGCCTCACCGCGTGGCGCTTCAACGCCTGGGCCAAGTACGACGATTGGCACAAGGACGCGGCGATCCCCGCCTTCCTCGGCAAGCGCTTGAAGCTCCCCGTATTCACCGCGGAGATGGTGCTGGAAGGCGGCAGCATCGACGTCAACGGACAGGGACTGCTGCTGACCACCGAGGAGTGCCTGCTGAGCCCCGTACAGGCGCGCAATCCCGGGCTCAGCCGCGGGGAAATGGAACGCCACCTGAGCGAGTACCTGGGAGCGGCGCGCGTCATTTGGTTGAAGAATGGAATTGCTGGCGACGACACCCACGGGCATATCGACGACGTGGCGCGATTCGTGGATCCGGAGACGGTGGTGCTGTGCGAAGAGAGCGACCCGGCGGACACTGCCACGCTGCGGAGGGCCGGATTGAAGGTGGTGAAGCTTCCCATGCCGCGCCCGCTGTGGTTCGACGGCCGCCAACTGCCGGCGAGCTACGCCAACTTTTACATTGCCAACGGGCTGGTTCTAGTGCCGACCTTCAACGACGCCAATGACCGGGCGGCGCTGACCATCCTCGCGAAGCAGTTCCCGGATAGGGAAGTGGCGGGCATCAACTGCACGGAGCTGATCTGGGGCCTGGGCGCGTTGCACTGTATGACGCAGCAGCAGCCGGCGTGAGGGCCGGCAGTAGGCAGAACTTGCAAGCCGCGCAGAAATTACCAGGATCCGTTTCGATTCCCCCGATTCTATCCTGTGACTTGCAGACTGGACCTCTACATGCAACGTGGCGGGCGTGTGATCGCTTCCAGACCACAACAGGAAGAGTAAACGCGGGTTGAGCCGGAGTAGGCCGCGGAGGGCCTGCTCCGAACACTTGAAAGAGAGGAGAAGAAAAAGATGAAAACCAGCACGAAAGACCAAGTCAAAGGCCAGTTTCACGAACTGAAAGGCAAGGTTAAAGAGAAAGCGGGACAGGTTGCGGGCGATCCTGAGCTGACGGCTGAGGGCCAAGACGAAAACCTGGCCGGCAAGGTCCAAAAGAAAGTCGGGCAGGTTAAAAAGGTATTCGAAAAGTAACCGAATCGGCCTGAAAGTCCGAGGTCTATGCGCCACCTATTATTGGCCGCCATTTCAATACTCGTGGCCTCCTGTAGTTCGAGCACCAACAAACCGCAGACGGCATCACAAGTGCCTGAGCAGACGAGCGCGACGGTTAGGAAGCTGCCTGAGCCCACGGAGTCGCAAGAGCCAGTGGCGGCCGGACCAACCCGGGTCGAAATGGTGAATGTGAACCTTCACCTGGACGCCGACCTAATCCTGCATATACGTTATTTGACAGGCAAGTTTCTCTCCGCCAAAAAAGCCCAACCACCCAGCTGCGACGACAAACTGTCTTATATTGTCGAGATCGATTCGGGTAAAATCAGCATGAGCATGGCAAGCATGAGCCATGCGATGAATACATACGTATTCGGCGAACCGGACGCCCCTCTCAAGAAACTGCAACTCAGTTCGGAGGGCAGCCAGATCAGGCAAAAAGGGACGCTACAGAAGGGCCCCGGAATTCCTTTCGAAATGTTGGGTACAATCGGTGCGACGCAGGATGGAGAAATCCGCATCCACCCTACCGAAATGAAAGTGGCACATTTGCCCGTAAAGGGACTAATGAAGTTGTTCGGGCTCGACATGGCCAAGCTTATCAACACGAGAAAAACCCGAGGCGTCAGCGTGGACGATAACGACATCATTCTAAATCCCGCACGGATGCTGCCACCCCCCCAGATGCGGGGGCGCGTCACCGCCGTGCGCGTGGAGGGAGACGAGATCGTGCAGATCTTCGGAAAAGAAAGGGCCGACCCGGCGACCGGACAGCCGCGTTCCAATTACATGGCGTACCGCGGAGGCATTCTACGGTTCGGCAGGTTAACGATGAACAATGTCGATATGCAGTTGATCGATGCCGACCCCAGGGATCCGTTCGAGTTTTTCCCCGATCATTACAATGACCAGTTGGTGGCGGGCTACTCTAAGACTACCGCTTCCGGCGGCCTGCGAGTGTATATGCCGGATTACGACAAGATTTCCAGACCGCTGACGCCGGCTGCATCGCATGCGTCGACCGCATCGCACGCATCCAGCGCGCAGCGGCCGGGTCAATAAGCCGACTCCGGGCGGGCGCAATCCCTCCCTCACGGTCGGGCCTCGGATCAGAGCCCCGGGCGTTGCAATTACGACTTTTTATGCGGGGGAGTACAATATCAAAGATGCGCCGAAGTTTCGCGATGCTACTGGTGGCTCTCTTCAGCTTTTCGCTGATCAGCCCGGTGGTGTTCGCGTCAGATGCGGACTCCGGACTTCCGGCCTGCTGTAGGCGCGGCGGCAAGCATAGTTGCGCGATGCTGGCGAGCCAAGCGCCATCGTCGTCTGGCCAATCTGTGCAGGCTGCCAGATGCCGCTTCTTTCCGCCCGCTCAGGCGATTCCACCCGGTCGAACTGTAAGTCTTCGAGGAGCTTCCGGGGCCATCTTTGCCGGACTGGTAAGTTATCCAGCTTCCCGGTCCCAGAGTGAATCCCTTTATCGAATATCTTACAGCCGCGCCGGCCAGGAAAGAGCCCCTCCTAACTTCTTCTTATAAGACCGAATCCAGTTTGCCGTTCGGGTCTCACGGTTCTGCTGCAAAGTGCCGTGCGGCGGAAGAGCAATCGCTCCCTCACGGTCGCGGCGTTTCGTTGACACCACGAGACTCCGCATTCTTCGCCCGTTGGCGGAATTGGCAGGCGAAAGCGCCTGCCCCACCTTTGCATGCAAACGACTTGTTGGCGGTGGCGCAGGCGCTTCGCCCGCGAGCCGCATTACTTCACGGCTTTTACGGGGGGGGGAATATTAGGTGAAAATTGTGAATGGATCTTTTCGACTAATCTGTGTCGCGGCAGTTCTGGCACCAGTCGCGATCTGGGCGGCGGTTTTCGGCACGTTGCGCGGCGTAGTTCACGATCCGGACCATCGCCCGGTGCAGGGAGCGGAAGTGGTGGTGAAGTCGAGTAGCTCCGACTACGCCCGGAATCTTACGGTGGATGCCGATGGGGGCTTCGAAGCGACTGCCCTACCTGTAGGAGCGTACCGTGTGACGGTGCGCAAAGATGGCTTCGCACCGGCGGAGCAGGAAGCCATGATTGCGTCGGGAAGCGCCCCGGTTCTCCATTTCCAACTAAGGCTTGGAGCACGGAACGACGCGATCGCCGTCTCCGAGGGCGCGCTGACGGTGAACCCGGAGCAAATGACTCCCGCCACGACGATCAGCCGCGGCGACATCGCCATGACCCCGGGCGCGGACTTGAGTAACAGCTTGACCGCGATAACGAATTACGTTCCTGGCGCGTGGATGACGCACGATCAGCTTCATGTGCGCGGCGGACACCAGGTGACATGGGCGATCGACGGCGTTCCCATCCCGAATACGAATATCGCCAGCAATGTTGGGCCGCAGATCGACCCCAAGGATATCGACTACCTGGAAGTTCAACGCGGGGGTTATTCCTCCGCCTACGGCGACCGCACTTACGGCGTGTTCAACGCCGTGCCGAGGACCGGCTTCGAGCGGAACAACCAGGGCGAGTTATTCGCGACTTATGGAGCGTTTCACCAGACCAATGACCAGATGAATTTCGGCAGCCATACCGAGAAATTCGCCTATTATGCCAGCGTGAATGGCAACCGGAGCGACTATGGACTGGAAACTCCGGGCCCCGATGTCTTGCACGACCGCGTTTGGGGATTGGGAGGAATGGGGACGCTGGTATACAATCGCGATGCTCATAACCAATTGCGGTTCGTCACGTCCCTTCGACGGGACGATTATCAGATTCCCAATAACAAGGACGCCGCGGCGGCCGGCAAGCGCGATGCGGAGCGGGAGCGCGACGCGGTGGCGAATCTCTCCTGGGTGCACACGTTCGGGCCCGGCGTGCTGCTTACTATCTCGCCGTTCTACCATTACAATCAAGCCAACTATGACGGTGCTCCAAATGACCCGCCGGTCAGCACGACGCAGCATCGAAGTTCCGAATACGCCGGAGCGCAGATCGCTCTAAGCTCAGTGACGAAGCGGCACAACGCGAGCATGGGGATGTACGGCTTCGGGCAGCATGACGATGAGTTTATCGGTCTTATCGCTAATGACGGTTCCGGACTTACACTGGCGCAAAGCAAGATTGCAACGGGCCACCTGGAAGCGATATTTCTGGAAGACCAATACAAAGTGTTGCCGTGGCTGACGCTGACAGGGGGAGCGCGGCTTACGCACTTCGCCGGCGCGATTTCCGAGAATGCGGCGAGTCCCCGGGTGGGGGCGGCCCTTCGCATCCCGCGTTTGAACTGGGTGCTGCGAAGCTTCTGGGGCGAGTACTACCAGGCTCCGCCACTCTCCACGGTCAGCGGCCCGGTGCTGAATTATGCCGTGTCGCAAGGGCTTGGCTTCATCCCGCTGCATGGAGAGCGCGACCAGGAGCACCAATTCGGGCTCACGATCCCGCTGCGCGGGTGGGTGCTTGACGTGAACAATTATCACCAACGCGCGCGGAATTATTTCGATCACAACGCGATCGGCGGCTCAAACGTCTTTTTCCCGCTTACGGTTTCCGGCGCGAGATTGCACGGATGGGAAGCCACCATTCGGTCGCCGAAGATTGCGCGGCGGGGAGAGGTCTATCTCACTTATGCTTATGCGCGCGCGGAGGCGGCGGGCGCGATCAGCGGCGGCTTAACGGATTTCTCACCGCCCGCCAGCGGCTACTTCTTGCTGGACCACGATCAAACGCACACGCTGCACGCCGGATTCAATTTCAGCCTCCCCCGGCGAGCCTATGCGGGCGGCAATTTGTACTACGGCTCGGGATTCACCGACGGCTCCAGCGCTGTACCGGGGCATTTGCGGGACCACACTACGTTCGATCTTTCAGCCGGTAAAGCGGTGGCCGAAAACCTGACGCTCTCGGTAACTGCGCTCAACCTAACCAACCGCCGGTTCCTGCTGGACAACAGCCAGACGTTCGGCGGGACGCACTACGCGGAGCCAAGACAAATCTATGTTCAGGTAAGATATCGATTCCATTGGTGAGGGTTGCAGAGCCAAGAGCACGACCAGGGGGTCGCGCGCGGACGGGGGCGTCCGCCCCACCACGTGCCGCTGAGGTATTCTGTACCCATGCAACAAATTCAACCCGATCAAGCTAATTTTCTTCTGCATGGCGTTTATCTGCCCGGACTCAAGAACGAGCACCGCATCACGACGAGCGTTATCGAAGCAATTCCGCTGGATAAAGGGGACTATCGTCCGGATGGAATCTCGAAAAGCGCGTTGGATTTGGCGTGGCACATCGTGGCCACGGAAATGCGTTTTATGGATGCTCTGCTGGCGGGCGAGTTCGATTTCAGCCCGAGGCCGCGGCCGGATTCCATCAAGAATTCGCACGATCTGACCGGCTGGTACACGGAGAACTTCGAGGCGCGTTGCGAGAAGTTAACGAAACTGTCGAGCGAGCAGTTGGTCAAGATAGTAGACTTCCGGGGCATGTTCCAGTTGCCCGCGGTGATGTATTTGAACTTCGTGCTGCATCACTCGATCCACCATCGCGGGCAGTTGTCGATGTATCTGCGGCCGATGGGAGCGAAAGTGCCGGCGATGTATGGCGAGAGCTACGACTCCGCGGAGGCCCGCAAGGCTACAAAAGCCGGTTAGTTGGTTTGTGTCGCGAAACTTGGTGTTGGGGGTCTAAGAGCGCTCTTTAAGAAGCTGCAAAGAATTCGCCTGGAAGGGGAATTGGCAGGCGAAAGCGCCTGCCCCACCTTGGCGCAGGTGCTTTCGCCGGCGAACCGAATTATTTCACGGCTTCTAACGGCTGCGGCTGAGCATGCCCTTTATAATAGAGCTTCATGCCTGCGGAACTAGCCTGTATCGAAGAGCGGTGCCGCGCGCGGTTTCCGATTACCGAGATCCTTTACAATTGCCCGCAATGCGGCGGTTTGTTGGAAGCGGTGTACGGCAAGCCGGCGCAGTCCGCCGATGAGTTAAAAACTTTGTGGCGTGCGCGCCGCACGTCCAACGCGCCGCTGGATCAGAGCGGCGTCTGGCGCTACCGCGAGTTCATACCGTTCTTGGGCGACCTCTCGCGCGTGGTGACGTTGCGGGAGGGCTGCACGCCGTTGCTGCCGGGCCAGCGGGCCGCGGAATACGGCGGTCTGGACGCGCTGGTGTTCAAGCACCAGGGCTTCAACCCCACCGGGTCTTTCAAGGACAACGGGATGACATGCGGGGCGTCGCAGGCGTTGCGTTTGGGGGCAACGCGGGTGGCCTGCGTATCCACCGGGAACACTTCGGCATCGATGGCGGCGTACGCCAGTGCGGCGGGGCTACAGCCGGTGATCTTCATCCCGTACGGCAACATCTCGTTCGGCAAACTGGCGCAGGCGTTGGAATACGGCGCCCGGACGATTCAGGTGGAGGCCAATTTCGACCAGATTCTGGCGCTGGTGCGGCAACTGGCGGACCGGCTGGGGATCTACCTGCTGAATTCGATCAACCCGTTCCGCATCGAGGGACAGAAAACCATCATGGCGGAGATGTTGGACCAGCGCGATTGGAAGGTGCCGGATTGGGTAGTGCTTCCGGGCGGGAATCTGGGCAACATCTCGGCATTCGGCAAGGGGCTGCGCGAGCTGAAGGAGCTTGGCTTGATCAACCGGTTGCCGCGCCTGGCGGTGGTGCAGGCGGAGGGCTCGGCGCCGTTCTACGATCTGATGCATGCCGCCGACCGTTCGCGGCTGCACGCCATCGAGCATCCGGAGACGCTGGCGACAGCCATACGGATTGGCGATCCGATTTCGTGGCCGAAGGCGCTGCGCGAACTGGATGCGAGCGATGGGGTGACAGAGAAGGTGACGGAGCAGGAGATCGCGGACGCGAAGGCGGTGATCGGCCGATGCGGCATCGGCTGCGAGCCGGCATCGGCCGCCACGCTGGCGGGGATCCGTAAGCTGACTTCCGCAGGGGTGATGCGTCAGGACTCGGATGTGGTAGCAGTGCTTACCGGAAATGTCCTAAAAGACCCTAATTATATTCATGAGTACCATACAGGGGTACTATTGAGCCCATCGGGTGAGCTGATCACGCCGACCTACGGGAATCCACCTGTGGTATTGCCCAACGATTCTGAAAAAATCGCCCGTTATCTTAGTTAATGGCTATGGGATACCCCCATTTACGGGGTGCGGAATACCCGCAAAAACGATTCAGTTTATCCCTGTCATGCCCATTGTTAAATACTAAGAGTTCTGGTACATATGTACTATGTTCGCGAACAAAGAATTCCCGGCTTCCGCTCCCGTACCTGCCTATCGTAAGGAGCTGGAGTACTTGTACGCGCGACGCTCGGTCGTCGATAGCCTTATCGAATCTCTCGAGGACTACGACCGATTTCGAGCGATTCGTACGGACGAGGGCGAGCTACAGACGGCCTGACGGCATGGTTTGGGTCTAGTCTGCCGAAGTGAAGTTACTAACGAAGCGCGCGAATTCTGGTGCTTAGTTCGGCTTCCGGAGCGGCACCGGGATGATAGTAGCGGACCACCCCCGCGTGATCGATCAAGACCAGCGTCGGAGTGGAACTGGCGCCGTAGGAGATAAAATTGGCCGCACTCAGCGGCACCGCCATGCCCGGTAGTGCGGCATAAAAGCGGCGGCGGACTTCCTCGATATAGAGTTTCTCCTTGGCGGCGGGCGCGTCTTCGCCGCCGGCCACATACCCGTAAAGCCGCGTCGGCCCGATGACGACCAGCCCCTGTGGTGCAAAGGTGCGCTGGATGTTGGCGAGGATGGGCACCTCGGCTTTGCAATCACCGCACCAGTGGGCCCAGAAAAAGAGCAGGATCGGGTGACCGCGCAGCGCAGCCAGCGAGAGTGGCTTGGCGCCGAGCCATTGGACGGCGCTGAGATCAAGCGATGGCGCGGGCTTGCCCTCCAGGTTCAGCAGGTTGATGTTTTTGCCAATGCGCTCGGGCAGGGAAGTGCCGGCGAATTGTTTGAGCTGGCCTTGCAGGTAGAGGATGGCTTCGGGGCGTTCGCCGCGCGCGGCCAGCACCTGGGCGTGGACCTCGATGGCGGCGCCGGCGGCAGTGGGCAGCCAGGGATCGTCGTCAAGCTTCTGGCCGATCAGGAAGCGGGAGGCCATTTTAGCGGCCTCGGCGGCGAAAGCGTCGGCCTGATCGAAGTTTTTGGCTTCCAAGGCGGCGCGGGCGAGCCAGGAGAGGGCAGCCGCCAGTTCCGGGGACGCGGGGTTGCGGGTCTGCCAAGCGCGCGCCAGGCGTTCCGCGCCCACCAGATCTTGCCGGGCGATCAAACCGCGCACGCCGTTGATTACGGAGACCGGCTGCGCCGCGGCCGACAGGGCCAGGGTGAGAGCAAGCAGGGTGGGGACGAGAGGCGAAAGCGCGTGGCTCACCTTGGCCGCGGCCAACCGGACCAAGCAGTGCGAGAGGGCAAGGCGGCGTATCACAGGAGATGCTCCGCCACAAATTGCGCTTCGGCGGCGTGGCGAACGCGGTAGTTGAGTCTGCCCGACATGGCTTTGGCGATGGCGCGGACGGTTTCGGCGGGCTCGCCGCGGTAGCGGAAGCTGAGGGTGATCTGGAAATGCTGTGCGATGGTTGCCATTTCGTCGAGGTCCTTTTCGGCTACCGGCCCGGGAGAGACCAATTGGGGGAGATGGCCGCGCTCCCTCATGAAATCCAGGAGGGCGCGAAGGAATTCCGGGGTCAGGGGGTTTGCCGCATCCAATTCGAGGTCGAAGGCGCGCGAGATCTTCATGGCGGCGCGGGCGCGGCGGATCTGGTGGTAGAACATGTCAACCTCGTTGAGGCAACTGGCGGTGGCAGGAATGGCGACGGCGTAGCGGCTGAAGCCTTCGTTTCCACTGAGGTTGGTGATGGCGCCGCTTTCGGCGGTGAGGTCTGCCGCGGTGGTGTATCCGGATCGCCAGCCGGCGCGGATGGCGGCCCACATGGCGGCGTGATAACTGCCGGATAGAGCAGCGACATTCTTGCCGGTGTGCTTGCGGATAGCGAGGAAGGTGTGGAAGGCGGCGGGATAGTCTTCCTCGACCGTGATGGTGGTGCGAGCGCCTTGGGGTTGCGGATAGAAGGCCGAATTGATGCGCGCGGCAAAGGTCTCGACGTTGGTTCGGTCGCCGGGTCCGAAGGGAATGGCGTTGATCACCATCTCCGACCCGTCGGGACGGCGCATGCGGCCGATGAGGAGGGGCTTGTGGTAGATGCTGCTGGTGGGCGCGGCGGCCCGCGCCATGTGGAGCAGGAGCGGGAGGCTGGCGCCATCCGGGGTGGCCGCATCCACGGCCAGATAGTATACCGAGTGATGAACCGGGTCGCGCTCCAGCGAGCCGAGGAAGGGGGAGAGGGTCTGGAATTTGAGCAGGGCGGCGCGGGCGGCGAGGCGGTTGCGCACGTCGCTGGAGAGAGGTTTGCCTTCGGCGTGATCGAAAATCAGGTTGGCCAGGTCCGCCGCATCCGCGGGGCGCAGCGGCAATTCCAGGGGAACGGAGGTCACGCTTTCACTTTACAGCAGGGAATCGACGAGCTGCGTCATGCGGGGATCCATCCAATCGGCGGGTTCGGCGAGCTTGTAGAGCACCTTGCCCTTGGAATCGATGATGTAGGTTTCGGGGTACATGAAGGTGCCGAAATCCTCGTGCAGCTTGAATTCGCGGGCGTAGAGGAATGCGGGGTTGAACTTCTGGAGGAAAGTGCGATAGACCTTCTCGTCCTTATCGACGCTGATGCCGAGGACGACGACTCCCTTAGCAGCGTAGGCGGCGGCGAACTTGCTGAGAGAGGGGGTTTCCTGCACGCAGGGCGGGCACCAAGTGGCCCAGAAGTTGAGCACCAGGAGTTTACCTCCGAAGTTGGGCAGGGAGACGGTGCGGCCATTATCGGCCCTAATGGAAAATTCGGGCGCGGTATCGCCAGCGACCACAACGTGTTCGTGGATACCGGAGTAGATAAAATAGACGAGGCCGGCCGAAAGAAGGACAATGCCGGCTCGCAATAAACGGTCGGTTTTAGAGCTTTGCATGACGGACTATAATTTAATTGTATCTCCGCAGGCCCTACCAGCGTCGAAAAAAGCACGAATGGTGATTACCCGTAAAGTTGAGTTTTCCGCTTCCCACGTTTGCAGGAATCCGCGGCTTTCCGATGAGGAAAACCAGCGGATCTACGGCATGGCGGCGAATCCGCACGGCCATGGGCACAATTACGTGGTGGAAGTCAGCCTGGCGGGCGACCCGGATGCGGTGACGGGAATGGTGCTGGATTTGAAGGATTTGAAAGCCATTTTAGAGCGCGAGATTGTAGAGCCGTACGATCATCGATTTTTGAACTACGAGGTGCCGCCGTTCGACCGGGAAGTGCCGACCACGGAGAACATTGCGCTTGATATCTGGCGCCGCCTGGAGCCGTGTTTGAGCGACGGCCGGAAGAAACTCCACGCCGTGCGGGTGTACGAGACCTCGGACCTGTATGTGGATTATTTCGGAGAAACGCCGTGTTCCGCGTAACCCGGAGGTACGAATTCGCCGCGTCGCATCGGCTGCATTCCGGTGAGTTGAGCGAGGTAGAGAATCGCCAGTTGTACGGCAAGTGCAATAATCCGCATGGCCACGGACACAACTACGTGGTGGAAGTAAGCGTACGCGGGCCGCTGGAGGGGGCGACGGGCCGAGCGGTAGATATCGCCGCACTGGATGAGATGGTAGGGCGGGAAGTGGTGGGGCCGTTCGACCACCACAATTTGAACCGGGAAGTTGCCGAGTTTGCGAGCGTAGTGCCGACGTCGGAAAATCTGGGATTAGAGATCTGTCGCAGGCTGAAACGAAATTGGAAACAAGCGTTTCCAGGCGAGTGGCCGAAGCTGGAGAAGATTCGCATCGGCGAGACCTCGCGGAATGTCTTTGAGGTGGGAGCCGATGAAATCGAATAAAGCAGTGGTCAAAATGATAAAGCCCGAGATTGAGGATGAGTCGATAGCGCCTCTGATTGAGGAGTTGTTGGGCCGCCTGGGCGAGGACCCGAAGCGCGATGGATTGGTACGCACGCCGCAACGTGTGGACAAGGCCTTGCACTTTCTGACCAGCGGCTACCAGATGAACGTGGAGCAGATTCTGAACGGCGCGTTGTACGAAGTGAAGTACGACGAAATGGTGGTGGTGAGGGACATCGAGTTCTTCAGCCTGTGCGAGCACCACATGCTGCCGTTCTACGGCAAGATGCACGTGGCATACCTGCCGCGGAAGAAGGTGATTGGCCTGAGCAAGATTCCGCGGATTGTGGACATGTTTGCGCGGCGGCTACAGATTCAGGAGCGGCTGACGCAGCAGGTGGCGCAGACGGTTTACGAAGCGATTAATCCGCTGGGTGTGGGAGTGATCTGCGAAGCGCGCCACTTCTGCATGATGATGCGGGGCGTGGAGAAGCAGCACTCCGGGGCGATGACGAGCGCGATGCTGGGGGCGTTCCGAGATCGCAAGGACACGCGGGATGAGTTTCTGGCGCTGGTGAATCACCGGGGGAACGGGTACTGAGAAAAGGCTTGAGACGGTCGCACTTTTGCCGTTCGTGACGCAAGGCGATGGCTCCACCCACGGGAAGGTGGAGCACGGAATGTTAGAATGGAATCAATGAAAAGCGCGATTGGTCTTTTGCTCGGATTTGTACTGGGAGCGGGGTGCCGGTGGTGGGACATTCCAGTGCCGAGTCCGCCGAGATTGCTGGGGGCGCTGCTGGTGGTGGCTACCACTATCGGGTACATGACGGCGGATAATTACCTCGCCAAGCCTGCCGAGCCGAAGCCGCCAGTGGCTACGGACGTCCGGTAATCCGTCGGCGCAACAGGTCCAGCGCCATCTGGGCCGCGAAGGTGCGGATGCGTTGGCGATCGCCCAGGAACTGCCTGTTCACGGATATGGTGCCGGCGGCATCGGAGAGGCCCACGTACGTAGTGCCCTTTGGAACCTTTTCGCTTCCGGTTTCGGGTCCTGCCGCTCCAGTGATGGAGAGCGCGTAGGTGGATTTGGTGCGGGCGCGCGCGCCCATGGCCATGGCTTCGGCGGTTTCCTGGCTCACCGCGCCGTGCTCCGCCAGGACCTCCGGGCTCACGCCGAGTAACTCCATCTTCATGGCGTTGTTGTAGGTGATGAATCCGCCGACGAAGTACTGCGAACTCCCCGGTGCGCTGGTGAAGCGCTCGCCGAGCATTCCGCCCGTGGCACTTTCCGCCACCGAGACCGTAGCGTCGAGCTTGTGCAGCAGGTCGCCCACCACGACTTGGAGCGGATCGCCATTGCGCGAGTAAATGCGGTCGCCGAGCAGCAATTCGATGGGGTCGCCGACTTCGGCGAGGAGCGCATCCGCCTCGGCTTCGGTTTCGCAGCGCGCGCGGAGATGAATCTGGATATCGCCGGCGGCGGCCAGGATGGTGGTCACCGGGTTCTGATATTTTTTGTAGACCGGCGCGATCAACTGATCGAGATCGCTCTCTCCCATACCGGCGACGCGCAGGAATAGGGTGCGGATCACCTGCTTGGGGGCGATGCTGGCGAGGCGGGGGATGCAGTGCCGCTGGAACATGGACTTGAGTTCATGCGGTGGACCGGGCAGGAGGATGGCGACCGCACCGGATTCTTCCAGCCACTGGCCGGGAGCGGTGCCGCGATCATTGGAGAGAACGTCGGCGCCCTGGATCACGTAGGCCTGACGTTTGTTGACTTCGGCCATGGTGCGTTTGGCGGCGGCGAAGCGCTGCGCCAGCCAGTCGGCGATCGCGGTGTCGAAGACGAGATTGCGGCCAAGCGCCTGGGCGACGGCTTCGCGGGTGACATCGTCTTCAGTGGGGCCGAGGCCGCCGGAGAGAATCAAGATAGGGGAGCGGCCCATGGATTGGCGGACTTGGGCGGCGAGGCGGTCGCGGTTGTCGCCGATGACGCACTTGGCGACCACTTCGACGCCGAGTTTGTTCAACTCCGCGGTGAGGTAGAGCGAGTTGGTATCGACGCGATCGCCGGCGAGCATCTCACTGCCGATGGCGATGATTTCGGCGTTCATTAGAAGAGAGGCCGCCCTTTAATGCCGACATCGACGCGATGGATGGCGTTGGTGGTG
>JANYJN010000805.1 GCA_025358475.1 Candidatus Solibacter sp. | reverse complement strand
GTGCTCGGCACGGGCACGATTCTGAACCGTTCCACGCCGCTCTACGACCTGGTGCGCAACACCATCCACCGCGCCACCGATGAGGACCCGCTAGTGGTCCCCGAGGGCGCCGTTGTCATCGCGGGTGCGCGCGCCATCACCAATGGCCCCGGCAAAGACTGGGGCATCAGCGTCTATACCCCCGTCATCGTGAAATACCGCGACGCGAAGACCGACACGCGCATTCAGCTCGAAGACCTATTGAGATAGACTTGCACACGCCCAGGTCTCCGACCGTCTCAAGTTGTGCTGTTGGGTGCCACCCCTCCCTGGCGCTCGGGGCTCCGATCAGAGCCCCGAGCGTCAGCGAGCGGGTTTGCGGTAACACCGATTCCAGTCTAGAGAATCGCGCGCAGGCTGTCGCAAAAATGGCTTGCTGGGAGTGCGCATCACGGGTTTGAGCGGGTCTGCAACTGCGTCCCAAGAACGGTGAAATATTCGCCGGAAGCGGAATTGGCAGGCGAAAGCGCCTGCACCACCTTGCAGGCAAACGACAAGGCGTGCATTTGCATCGGTAGGGCAGGCTTCCCAGCCTGCCAACGCCCGCTTGCGGGCGCGTTGTTTAACAGTTGCTACTTGAGCGCGAGCTGTCCTGTTGCCTGCGGTTCGGAGCCGAGGGACGGGATTACCGTTATCGTGGAGGGCGGTAGCTTGCGCGCCCGCGCGAAGTCGTCTTTGAGCTTGGTGGTGATCTTTTCCGCCACATCCCTGCTGGCCCCGCGAAACTTCGCCCCCAGGCTCTCCTGCGTGGTGGCCCAGATCACGTCGCCATCCTTGTTGACCAGGCGCACCGCCGCCACCGCCTCGTGACGCCGCTCCGACGAACGCTCACTCTCGCTTTCCCCTATGCCGAAACCGGCGTTCAGGCCGCCCGTGGTCTTGGTGGCGCGCCCGGTACCAAAACTCGTGTGCGCATTCACACTGTCCGACGAACTGTGTAGGTCGGTGAACACCAGATCTTCCGCCGCGCCTTTTAAGGTGGCATCGGCCCGCTCGGGGTTCTCCGTGAGCACGAAAAGGTTGCTGCTCTCCAGACTGCTCAACAAAATATCGCGCATCTGTGCCGCGGTCTCTCCACCCGTCAGCCGATCCACGTATACACGCCGGATCTGCAACAACTGCTTCAGCGAAGTCTCTTCGATTGTTGACGCTGAAGGCGGGTTATCCGCCGCTACCGCGGACATCCCGAGGGTGGCCAGAAGGACTGGAAGTACTCTCATCCCCGGCCTGCCAGTAAAGAACCGCCGAACTCCGCCTCGAATCCCGACTCGACGGCCGCCAGGGGTAGCGCCAGGATGTGACATCCCGATGTTACGCAATCAGTACAGAGCATCTTTTATACCGTCGATGGTAGCGTGGCGGGCCTTAGTACTCAATAGAATTCACCCGAAAAACGGGTCGATATCATTTTAAAGTTATTACCCCCCCGTAAAATACCCCCCGCCTCCCCCCTCATGTGGGGGTGTAGAAGATTACCCTCAACAGCACCTCGCCTGTGAATATCTCGCGCGCAGCCGCTGTTCGCTGAATCGCCGCCACTCCTCGCCGGAGTGCGTCCGCCCGTGCGCCGTCAGATGCCGCTGGTAGGCGCTTTCATCCGCCAGCTCGCGCAACAGCGCCATTACCAGGCGAAACAGCCGCCTCACAGTTCCTCCGCCCGCAGCCGCGACACCACGAAGGGCGCTTCGTGCACCTGCCGGTCGCCGCTTCCGGTAAGAATTCCCGCCCACACCCGGACCGAGTCCACCAGAATCACCGCCACCAGCACCAGGAACACGCCGCAGACGCCGGCGTCCAACCGGGCGTTGAAAATCAGCGTCTGGGTGGCCGCCTGGGCTTGGAGCGTGCCCGCCGCGCCCGCTTGCAGCGCCGCCTGCAGTTTGTCCGCCTGCGCCAGAAACCCGATCGCCGGAACTGGCGAGAAGATTTTCTGCCACGCCGCCGTGAACGTGGCGCCGACCAGCCAAACCAGAGGCGCGCAGGTGATCCACATATACCTGGCCCCGTGCATTTTCAGCAGGATGGTGGTGGCTACGCAGAGCGCGATAGCGGCTAGCAACTGATTGGAGATACCGAACAGCGGCCACAGCGAATTGATGCCGCCCAGGGGATCGCGTACGCCCTGCACCAGGAAGTATCCCCACGCCGCCACCACCGCGGCAGAGGTGGCGATCACCCCCGGCATCCAACTGGTGCGCCCCAAGGGCGGCCACACGTGCCCCAGCAGATCTTGCAGCATGAATCGCCCCACGCGCGTCCCGGCGTCGATAATAGTCAGAATGAACAGCGCCTCGAACATGATCGCGAAGTGATACCAGAAGCCGATCACCGCCTTTCCGCCTCCCGAACTGGCGAAAATGTGCGCCATACCCAACGCCAGGGAAGGCGCGCCCCCCGTCCGTGAGAACAGCGTCTGCTCGCCCACGTCGTGCGCCAGAGCCGCCATGTCGCCCACCGTCACCGGAAAGCCCCAAGCCGAGATGGTCGCCACCGCCGCAGCCGGCGTCGCCCCCACAATCCCCGCTGGCGAATTCACCGCGAAGTACACGCCCGGCTGCAATACGCACGCTGCTATCATCGCCATGATCGCCACGAAACTCTCCAGCAGCATGGACCCATACCCCACTGGCAAGGCGTGCGATTCGTTAGCCATCATCTTCGGCGTAGTGCCGGAGGAGATCAGCGCATGGAAGCCAGAGATGGCGCCGCACGCGATAGTGATGAAGCAGAACGGGAAAATCTTTCCCGCGAAAATCGGCCCGGTGCCGTCGGTGAATCGCGTGAACGCCGGCAGTTGCAACTCCGGCCGCACGAAGAGAATCCCCACGGCGAGCATCGTGATCACGCCCAGTTTGACGAACGTGCTCAGGTAGTCGCGCGGCGCCAATAGCAGCCACACGGGCAAGGCGCTAGCCAGAAATCCGTAAACAATGATGGCGATGGCGAGCGACATTGCGGTCAGCGTGAAGACGGGCGCGAGGCTCGCCGATTCGCCCACCCACCGCCCCGCGAAGATGCTGGCCATGACCAGCACGAAGCCCATCGCCGAGCCCTCCAGCACTTTTCCCGGTCGCCAATAGCGCAGATACAGCCCCATGAAGATGGCGATCGGCATGGTGGCCGCGATGGTGAAGGTGCCCCACGGGCTGCCCTTCAGCGCGTTGACCACCACTAGCGCCACAACGGCCAGCAGAATGATCATGATCAATAGCACCGTCACCAGCGCGATGAAGCCGCCCACTTTGCCGATTTCCTCGCGCGCCATCTGGCCCAGTGATTTCCCGTTGCGCCGCATGGATGCGAACAGGATCACGAAGTCCTGCACGGCGCCCCCCAGGCACGCGCCGATGATGATCCACAGCGTCCCCGGCAGGTAGCCGAACTGCGCCGCCAGCACCGGGCCCACCAGCGGACCCGGCCCGGCGATAGCCGCGAAGTGGTGGCCGAAGAGGATCCATTTGTTGGTTGGCTCGAAATCGTGGCCGTTGCGCAGGCGCTCCGCCGGCGTAGCCCGCTGGTCGTTCAGCGCCATCACGCGCGCGGCGATGAACTTGCCGTAGAAGCGGTAAGCCGTGGCATAGCTGCACGCCGCCGCCAGCACCAGCCACAAGCTGTTGATATGCTCCCCGCGGTGCAGCGCGATGGCGCCCAGACAGATGCCCGCCGCCGCAGCCACCGCGGCCCAAAGGAAATACCGCAAAATCTTCACGCCCTAGAGTCTACTAGAATTTCGGCACGAACCGCTTGAGTTTTCGACACTTCCACTAGGGGCGGAACACGATTCCAAACGAAAAGCAGGGAAGTTGCCTTGTAAGGCAACTTCCCTGCTTGGTCCTTGTAACGCTGGAAACGGTAACGCCGAAGCTAGGCGCGGGGCGAACGCCGCACACGCCGGCCGAGTGCGCTCACCGCCAGCAGTCCCAGTCCGGTTAGCATAAATGCCGCCGGCTCCGGAACCGTAGGTGTTGCGGTAAACGAGACGGCGTCCAGAACAGATCCAGTAGACGCCTTGTTGATGAGATCGGTGGTGGTCTCGTTTGTAAACTGCGACGACCAGGTGAACGTATACGGCGTTGAGCCGCTCGACGACGCGCCGGTGTAGCCGATACCGTTTGCCGAGAAGCCAACTAACACGTGTCCGCAAGATGAGGCCCCGCCAGGGCACCCGGCGGTCGTGCTCAAGTCCAGTTGGGCGAAAACGAAATCGCCAATCGAGCACGCTCCCGGGGTGCTGCCCGGGGGACACGGCACAACATTCGGGACCAGGATGGAATTGATGTCGAATGTAATTCCATTGACGGAGAGGAACGACGTACCACCCGTATAACCTGCGAGAGGCGGAGTATTTCCCGTCTGGTTTGCTGCCAAGAAATCATGTGTCGTTCCAACAGTCCCGATGGGGCCGAAAATCGCATCCGAGGGAGCATTCACGGTAAAGGTGTCAGTGGCCGCAGCCGGGCCCGGGTTGCATACACCGATGACACTGTTGTAAAAATTAATACATGCGCCGGCGCCTGAATTCACCTGCACGGAGTAGTTGCCCCCGTTCAGTATCCCCGGATTCATGGCTGACAGAGTGAGCGGCATTGCCGACCCCACACCTGTCATCGCCAACAGGCCTACCCCTGCCAGCCCAAGGCTGACTATCTTTTGCTTTCTGCTGAGTAAACTCTCTTTAAACCCTTGCATTTGAACTTTCCTCCTGAAATTAAGAGCCTCTCATAAGGCCCTCTCATAAACGCCGCTTAACGACCGTCCTAATCGCTACCCAACGTCCTAACCTACGGTACGCCTCAATGCTATCTTTCGTCAATAGTGAAAGCGCTACTAAAAGTACTACTGCAGTACTCTCTGAAGATACCTTTGGGCTACGAACGTCATTCTATTCACAACTTCGTCTTAAATGCGGTTCGAAAGTGACGGAACATAAACATTTTTCTTTTTCAAATGCGCCAGGACTGCCCGCGCGGGTGCGCCGACGGATGAATCGCGAAATGGTATTCTGAGCTGCATCGCATCAGTTTCATGAAGGACGCACCAATACTTCCGCGGCTTCGCCTATTTGAATTTCACGAGTGCGCATGGTTTCCGGAGACTCTGCGAAACGCCATCACGGAGGTTCTCCGGGTGATGTGCTTCCAATTGCACGTTCATGAGGTCATCCTGCCGGTAGTGGAGGACGCCCTGGATCGCAACGGAGTGCGACAGATCATTGACCTTTGTTCCGGTGCGGGTGGCCCTATCCTGCCGATACAGCAGCAGTTGGCACGCTCCGGCCGGAAGATCGAGGTGCTTCTGACGGACAAGTTCCCGAATCGGCGGGCGTTTCGCCGGTGCGAAGAACTGACCGGCGGAAGCGTCCGCGGCCATCCGGAACCGGTGGTTGCCGAAAGCGTGCCCGCTCAACTGGCGGGGTTGCGAACGCTATTCAACGCGTTCCATCACTTTTCGCCGGCCGCCGCCAGGTCGATTCTGGAAGACGCCTATCGCTCCCGCCAGCCTCTTGCAATCTTCGAAATCACGGAACGTACGTTACTTAACACTTTTTTGAACTTTCCCCTGAGTTTTGTTGCCATGCTCACCCTGCTGCCCCTGATGCAGAACAGACGTTGGGAATGGTGGCTGTTCACCTATGCCATTCCTATCCTCCCCCTGGCGTTTGGGTGGGATGCCGCCGTCTCCTGTCTGCGATCCTACAGCGAGAGCGAATTCAACCAGTTGAAAACCGGCCTAGAGGATTCATCTTACTCCTGGACGAGCGGCCGTCTGCTCGTCCCCCGCAGCACCATACACGTGAAATACTTCATTGGAAACCCTTCGGCTACCAGCGAGTGAGCAGGACCCCAGCGCACGGGACGAAGATACTCGGACCTGCTTCGAGAAATCCACAATATCACTTGATCGCCCACGTAATTTGGCGGGTGGTTTAGTACTACGTCCTCAAAAGCTCACCAACCCACATCTGGTTACCCGCCCTAAACCAATCCTCCCCTCAAAAGGGTGTGGCTCGTGACGGGCAGGTGAAAGCCTTACGCTGGGTAGGGTGAAAGCCTTACGCTGCGCGGACCCGGAAATCGGGTACTTTTTGCCACAGCGCAAATGGTAATGATATTGACAACATAATGAAATCAATGGGATAGCCCGCATAGGTGATTGGTTATACAATTGCTTCAGTTTGTTAATCCCGTATTGTTCCCAAGCTACACTGCGTTCCCTATATCCAAGGGGATCGTTAAAGTCCGCTGGCAAAAAGCGCGATAGTTCTAAACAGGTACCAGGCACTGGTCAGTGAGAAGTAGAACATCAAACCCAGGATCGCGGCCCTTTGTCCCAAATGCGGAAGCGGCTACCGGCAGGTGGCTTGGGCCATCCATCAAGGCGTTCAAGTCCAGAAGCCGGGCGTCGGTCTGGCAGCAGTGCCACAGCGGTTCTCGCCCCGAGCTACCCTACTTTAAACATAAAGAAAGTCGGTGTCCTTTTGCAGAGTTTCGGCGATCATATACACGATGAGTTGGTCCTGCTTGCCCCGGCGGGTGGCGTAATCCCCGCTTCCTTCAGGCGATGTTCCATGGACCGCAACAGGCACGGGCGGCTGCTGCGGCAAGCGCAGAGAGTTCGGGGCGGCATTTATCTGGCGGATGGGGCATTGCAGGCATCGGAGCTCACCCCTGACGGCAGGCACGTGCAGTACTACGACTACGACAGCTGGCACCTGCTGGCGGTGGATGGAAACGGAGAGGTGCACGGTTGTGCGCGTTACCGCCATCTCACTGGCAATGTGGGCTTTGACGATCTTGGGGTGCGCGACTCCTGGCTGGCGCAGAGCGAACAATGGGGTCCCAGGCTGAGGGCCGCCGTGGAATCGGAGTTGGCGCGGGCCAGGTTACGGGGAACGGCGTTCTCCGAGGTGGGTGGATGGGCCATTGTGCCAGAAAAACGCTGCACGGTCGAAGCGTTACGCATCGCCATGGCGACCTATAGTCTGGCGCGGACGCTGGGGGGCTGCGTCGGCATCAGCACAGCTACCGAGCGGCACCGCTCCGCCTCGATCCTGCGGCGGATTGGGGGCCGCTCGCTGGAACACGGCGGCTCCGAACTGCCTTCGTATTACGACCCCCAATACCGGTGCCAGATGGAAGTTCTGCGATTCGATTCGAGCGTCCCCGACGCGTCGTGCAGCAAATGGGTGGAACAACTGAGCACGCATTTGGTCGAGGTTTCCGTGGTGGCTACCCGAGAACCGGCAGCGGGCCACCTTGCGCGACCGATGCCGTGGCCATCCGCCCCCCAGCTTGGCTGGGTGGCCTAGACTGGAATGTGACATTCCGAGGAGTCCCTCCGCATAATGAGTACCGCAAGAAGTGCCTTCATCGGGTCCGACCGCCATCTTGAGATGGCGCTGCAGCAATGGATCGCCGCCCTGGGCCCGGAAAACGTCATCCTGGAGCCGGCCGGGCTCCGGGTGGCGGAGACCGCGACCTTCGGCACCAGCGTCAGTGTGCCCGCCATCGTACGGCCGGGTAACCGCGATGAGGTGCGGCAGGTCCTGAGAATTGCCAACGAATGGCGCATCCCCGTATACCCGGTGAGCGGCGGCTGTAACTGGGGCTACGGCTCCCGCGTTCCCAGCGTGAGCGGCTGTGTTTTGCTGGACTTGGGCAGGATGAACCGGATTCTCGATTTCAGCGAAGACTTGGCCTACATCACTGTGGAGCCCGGGGTCACACAACAGCAGGTATATGCTTTCCTGCAGGAGCGCAGCTCAGGGTTATGGATGGATGCTACGGGCGCCAGTCCGCAAGCCAGCCTGGTGGGCAACGCGGTGGAGCGTGGCTTCGGGCATACGCCCTACGGCGACCATTTTTCCCACGTGTGCGGCATGGAGGTCGTCCTGCCAAGTGGCGAGGTGCTGGAGACGGGCTTCTCGCGATTTGAAGGCTCCCGTACCGCTCCCCTGCACCGGTGGGGCGTGGGCGCGTACCTCGACGGGTTGTTCACACAAAGCAACCTGGGGGTGGTCACGCGGATGTCGATCTGGCTCATGCCGGCTCCCGAATACTTTCAGGCCTATTTCTTTAGCTGCGATTCCGAAGAAGGGCTGGCGCCGATAGTGGAAGCGCTACGGCCGCTGCGCCTCAGCGGGACCCTGCGGAGCACCGTGCACATCGCCAACGATTACAAGGTACTCTCGGGACTGCAGCAATATCCGTGGGAGGAAGCCGAGGGCCGGACCCCGTTGCCCCGCGAAGTCATGAAGCGGCTGCGCAAGCAACTACATTTCGGCGCCTGGAGCGCATCCGGGGGCCTTTACGGCACGCGAGCGCAGGTGGCCGAAGCCAGGCGCTTGTTGCGCAAGGCCCTGGCCGGAAAAGTGAACAAACTGCAGTTTCTGGACGCGCGCAAACTGCGCATGGCTAGCCGGTTCTCCGGCCTATACCGGATTTTGACGGGCTGGGATTTGAGCCGGGCGCTGGAACTGGTACGTCCGCTTTTCGGCCTGTTGCAAGGCGTCCCCACTGATCAGCCACTGGCCAGTACGTACTGGCGTAAACGTACCCCGCCACCCGCGAAGATGAATCCCGACCAGGACGGCTGCGGACTGCTGTGGTGCAGTCCGGTCGCGCCCGCGGACGGCGCTCAGGCGGAGGAGTTGGTGGCTCTGGCGGGCGGAATCCTGCTGCGGCACGGCTTCGAACCGGCCATCTCCCTGACCATGGTCACAGAGCGAAGCATGGCGTGCGTCATCTCCATTACTTATGACCGCCACGTCCGCGGTGAGGACGAGAAGGCGTCGGCGTGCCACCGCGAACTGCTGCGCCGCCTTGCCGACGCCGGCTTTCATTGCTATCGCATGACCAGCCAATCGTCGGCCGGCTTGAAACCGAGCCCGGGCTACGACCATGTACTGCGGTCGCTCAAACGGAGCCTGGACCCAAATCAGATTCTGGCGCCGGGGCGCTATCTGTCAGCGGAGTAACAAGCGCGGTTCGGCAGTGTGCCGGGCGTCGTGGTTCCAGCGGAAGATGTCCCGGCCCTACTTAAAATAGACGCCTGTGCCGCTGAAGAACACGTCCGTGAAAATTCCATGGTCGAGACCTGGCGCCTGGAACGTCACCGGATTGTTGTATTGTCCGATCCAGATCCAGCCCAGAGGATAGCTGAGCGTTCCATTCTGTCCCGTGCCGCTGACCGGTAGCGTGGAGAGTATCCATCCAGGAATGGTGAATGATTTGGCGGCAGCCGGCGCGGTGCACTGGAACCTCGCATAGTGAGTGTAATCGCCATTGTCGAACGAATAGCCGCCGATCGTGACCTGCCCGTTCTGCATGGCGGGATTCGCGCCATTCCACTGAACCGTGAGGTCGGCGGATCGGGATAGGACCTGGCTGCGGCTGAGATTGGTGAACTCCACGTCGCGCGTGCTGGTCGTATCGGTGGCGGAGAATGCGCCAACACCTTTCCCCGCGGCGCCGGATACGGTGTACGGATAACCGCTATAGAGGACTCTCGGCACTTTGGCATTGAGCAGGGCGGCGTAGTGTCAGGCCCAGACCTGCGGCACGGTATTGATACCCTGGCCGTCCAGGGTCAGCGCGGAGCCGGCATCCAGTTGCGCGGGGCTGGAGTCGAAGAGGGTCCCGCTGAAGCCCTTGGCCGCACATCCCCCCGAACAATCGACCACGATGCAGTAACCCGATGAGACGCCGTAATCCGCCAGACCGGCCGTCTGAGGGGTGTAGCTGCTGAAGGTGGCGGCCGCATAGTCCATACTGGAACGCGCCGCCAGCCCGGGATCAAATGGCATGTTCGAGTTTCCGAGACGGACGTAGCCAAACGCGGCGTTCTGCCCCGATGCAAGCTTGTCGACCAGGTCCTGTCCCATAATGGAATCGGAGCAGGTCTGGCCACTGGCGGATACCGCGAGGGTGGCGACATTGCTCAGCGTGCCGCCGCTCTGCACGGCGATGGGCACGTAGCACCCCTGCACTCCGGCGGGAATCTGGAAATTGATCTGATCGAGCCCCGAAAAGCCCGATCTCCCGTGGTAAAGGACGGTCGCCGTGGAGTTGCCCACGTATACCTTGATCTCGCCCGGCAAGTCGCCGGCGGTTGGCGGCTGAGCATCACTGGACGCGATGGCTCCCAATCCAGTGCCCCACAGCACGCCCAGGTCACCCGGATGGAACGTTTGAATAATGGTATTGGATTGATCGTTCCCATTGGTTGCCACGGCCTGTCCCGAGCCTCCCGAATTGAAGGTGTAGATTCCGAACGCGCTGCCCACTACCTGAATGGGCGCGCTGGCGCTGGTTTGACCGTTATAGCTGACGGTCACGGTTCCGCTGCCGATGGGAGTGGTGGAAGGCAGGATGGCGTTCACCTGCCATCCGTACGCCAGGAGGATGAGTGCGGCGGTCGAAGTGCCGTTGACCGTGACCGTCACGGAGGTGTTACCCAGCGGTCTGGAGGGGGTATTTGTCGGCGGTCAACCACTGGTTGGGGCCCAAGCCGGTTCCAAATACGGTGAATATAGAACCTTGTGCGATCCCCGATCCCGAGGATCCGAGGATGCGGTAGCTGGCGGAGTTAACCGCTGGACCTACCGCTCGAAGTATGGGTTGCGCAAAGGCCAGGCTGCTCGCGATTGAGAGCATGGCCAGCAGCAGCGTGAATCTTCTCAACATAGCGCCTCCAGGGCTGGTATCCATTTCCGCAAGACGCATATTTGTCGATAATGGGTACATAATATCTGAAATCATTGTATGGCGCCCCGAAGAGCCCGGCAATAGCCCTTTGTGCCTGCCTCCGCTCAGATGGCGTAGATTCGTTTCAAGCCCGGCCAGCGGTCGAAATCGGCGTCAAAGCTGAGGATCGAGTGAATCGCATGGTGCTCCATGACGGCGATGTGGACGGCATCCCGGGCGGAAAAAGAGGCTCGATGCTGCACGATCTCAGCGGCCCGCAACACGTCGGATTTCTCCACCGCGAAGACTTCGTCAACCATGTCCAAAAGCACCTGAATCGTCGGTCCGATGGCTTCTCGCCGGTGGATAGAGATGTAACGGTGGAGGATTTCCTGTAGCACCTCAGCATCGGTGACCAACTGCTCTCCCGCCGCAATCAGACGGTTGAGCAGGACCTGCGAATCGGTCTGGTGCGGATGTGGCACCCCCACCATGTACATCGGAATATTGGAGTCTACGAAGATCAAGACAAATAGCCCTGTTCGATCTCACGCAGCATCTGGTCGATATCAGCCGTCGGGAAATTGTACTCCGCGGCGCGCCGAATGGCTGCCAATTTGACCGCAGGATCTTTCACTGACTGTTGTGCGCGCGCTTCACGAAGCGTTCGCCGGACCCACTCCCCAACGGTCAAACGCTCACGCTGGGCCAAAAGCCGGATGTCCGACATTTCATCGTCCGCTATCAAGACCTGAAGGCGCTTACTCATGCTATGAGTATAACGTACTACCAGCCAGAGTGCCTGGAATACTCACGTCGAGTCCCCCGGACCTCCGCGTAGCGCCATCGGGTGGTATTCGCCGGAGCGATCCGGGCTGGCTCATGATAGGAGAATGACGATTCACCAGACACCAACGTTCAGATGGTTCGCCAGGATATCGACCGGTGCCGAAATATGGGCAGTGCCACGGGCGCGAATAACGGTAGCCCAGGTGAAAACACGAAGTGCTTTTCCCTGGACCACGATTCCAGGGATCACGATGCTACTAGCGCTCTGTGCCGGCGCTTTTGCCCAGGGTTCCGCGCCCCTCAAGCTCACCCTGCGCGACGCCGTCCAAGTCGCGCTGAAGCAGAATCCGCGGGTAATCCTGGCTAATCTGGGGGTGGCGCAGAGCGAGCAGGAACGCAACATCGCGCGCTCCGCCCTGCTGCCCCAAGT
>JANYJN010000787.1 GCA_025358475.1 Candidatus Solibacter sp. | reverse complement strand
GTGCGGACGCACCAATCCTGTGTTGGACTTGCGGGCACAAAGACGCACAGAGAAGCCCTCTCCGCAGTCTTGCCCGGACTGCAATTGAAGTACCAGGATTTGGGATGCACAGTCACCAATTGGGAATCGAGTCGCTGAATCGAAGGCCCAACTATCGAGTCTAACAGGACTTACGCCCCGCGTCAAACCATAAAAATACTACGGCCTCCCACACCGGGAGGCCGGGTGGTCCGGCCAATCGGCCCGGCCGCGAGATTTATTTCACTTCGACGGTCGCGCCGGCGTCAGTGAATTTCTTGGAGATGGTGGCCGCTTCGTCCTTGCTCACGCCTTCCTTGATCGGCTTGGGCGCGCCGTCCACCAAGTCCTTGGCTTCTTTCAAGCCCAGGCTGGTGACTTCGCGAACCGCCTTAATCACGTTGATCTTGTTGGCGCCGACAACAGTCAGCACCACCGTGAATTCCGTCTTCTCCTCAACTACCGGAGCCGCGGCCGCCGCGCCGCCGCCGGCCGCCATCGCCGGCGCCGCCGCTGCCGCCGAGACGCCCAGCTTTTCTTCCAGTAGCTTAACTAGCTGAGAGGCCTCGAGCAGCGTCAAGACCTGAATCTGTTCCGCGATTGCGTTAATGTCCGCCATTTCAAACTCCTATGTATTCGAAAAATCGATTGGGGCAGCGGCCAGCCGCGCAACCCTTAAAACCGCCGGGAATTGCGTTGCCTGCCGCCGAATTACTCCGAGAACTTGTTTTCCTTCACGCCCTGATCCACTACCACCGCCAGGTTGCGGCCGACGGCGTTGATTACCGTCACCAGTTGCTGCGCCGGCGCGTTGATCACGTAGAGCAGTTTGGCAAATATGACTTGTTTCGAAGGCATCGCCGCCAGCTCTTGGATAGCCTTGACGTCGATTACCCGGCCTTCCACCAGGCCGGCCTTGAAGGTAAATGAGGGGTTAATCTTCGCGTACGCCGTCAGCGCCTTGGCCAGCGCCACCGGATCGTCCGTGGTATACGCAAGCGACGTCATCCCGCGCAGATCCTTCAGAACCTGTTGGCTCGGCGTGCCTTCGCCGGCAAGCTCCGCCAGGTTGTTCTTGATCACACGGTACGTGCCGCCGGCCTTCCGAACCGCCTTGCGGAGTTCGAAATCCTGGCTGACCTTCAGTTTCTCGTAGCCGGTGACGAACAGGTTCTTGAGGTCGCCCAGATCCTGCCGCAGGGACGCGAGGTCTTTATTCTTGTCTTCCTTCTTTTTCATGGGAGCACCTGTTACGGCTTTAGAC
This sequence comes from Candidatus Solibacter sp., assembly GCA_025358475.1. Taxonomy (GTDB): domain Bacteria; phylum Acidobacteriota; class Terriglobia; order Bryobacterales; family Bryobacteraceae; genus Solibacter. Next base: position 825 of record JANYJN010000787.1, on the reverse strand, counting down.
GGCCGCCTTCACACTGAACGGCGAGGTATCGATCTTGACGCCCGGACCCATGGTGGAGCAGACCGTGGCGCTTCTCACGTACTTGCCTTTGGCCACCGCCGGTTTCGCCTTGATCACCGCTGCAATTAGGCTCGCCGCATTTTCCACCAGCTTTTCGGCCGAGAAGCTGACTTTGCCAACCGGGGCGTGGATGATGCCGGTCTTATCGACGCGGAACTCCACTTTACCAGCCTTGATTTCATTGATGGCCTTGACGACATCCACGGTAACCGTGCCCGTCTTCGGGTTGGGCATCAGGCCTCGCGGACCCAACACTTTACCGAGCTTACCGACGGAGCGCATCATGTCCGGTGTGGCGATCACGGCGTCAAAATCGGTCCAGCCTTCGGACTGAATCTTGTTAACCATGTCTTCGCCGCCCACGAAATCCGCGCCGGCTTCCAGCGCTTCGCGCAGTTTATCGCCGCTGGTGATCACCAGCACCTTTTTCGACTTGCCAAGACCATTCGGCATGAGGACGGTGCCGCGGACCATCTGATCGGCGTGCTTAGGATCTACTCCGAGACGCATGTGTACTTCCACCGTCTCGTCGAATTTTGCGTACTTGATTTTCTTGATGAGCGGAATGGCCTGTTCCAGGAGGTAATCCTTGGCTTCGACCTGCTTCTGCGCGGCTTGATATTGTTTACCTGATTTGCGTGCCATGTATCCTCATTGGTGCAAGCGGTCCGTTCCAAACGGGCATACGAACCTCCCACTGAGCGTTATCGAAAGGGACAGCACGTAGTGTACCAGATGTGGCAATCCCGTGTCTACCTGGAGTCT
>JANYJN010000605.1 GCA_025358475.1 Candidatus Solibacter sp. | reverse complement strand
ACAGCCACGCCGAGAACCGAGGCCGCCAGATCGAGTTCGTGATGATCTGGTCCATCGTCTCCACCTTCACGATTGGCTGGTTCGGATCCACTGCCCACACTTCTTTCCGCAGCGCCGGCGCGAGCGAGAGTGGATCGCGCGGACAGCACCAGCACAAGCGTCTGTTCATACTTCGCGCCCAGGTCGTCGCGGTACGGCGTCACTATGATACGGAGTCCGCCGTTTTTCCGTGGGTCCTGCTGCTCGAGTTGCCGCGCCGCAATGTCTACCGCGTTCTGCGCCTGCGCCGCCGTCAACCCTACGCGCAGCCGCGCCGCCATGCCCTGGAATCCGAAATCGACGCCCGCCGTCGCATGGGACGGGATCCACATCTCCACGTCCGCGTACGGAAACTCGAACCCCGCGGGCATCACCCCGACGATCGTGTACGACTCGTCGCCGGCCAGGAAGGCCCGGCCGATCACGCCGGAATCGCCGTGGAACTGCCGCCGCCACAGCCGGTCGCTAAGCACCGCTTCGTGAGTGTCGCCGCCGAGCGTCCGGCCCAGTCGCGCGCGGGCGCCGAGCAGCGAAAACAAGTCGGGCGTGACCCGCCGCGCGATAACCTGGCTCGGCTAGCCGGCCCCGTAAACCGTCACATCGTCGCGAAGGTGCGCGGCAACCTTCTCGAACAGATCGGTTCGGCTCGCCAGCAGTTGGTAGTCGGCCGTGGGAATCCGGTTCCGGTTTCCCTTCGTGCTGGTTTCCTCGATGCGGACCAGCCGGTCGGCCGCCTCGTACGGCAGAGGGCGCAGCAGAACCGCGTCCACAATGCTGAACAGCGTGATTCAGAATTGGTGCGGTGGGACGCATCTTTGGACCCCTTGCCATCTGGTGGTCCAGTCGGGACTTTCATCTTCACATGCAGCGTGACGTTGTAGTCGTGAAACTGAGGCTGGTCCGGTTCGTATGAATCCCCGGTCTGTGGGTCCACCGAATCAATCCGTTCAGCGGTGATGGACTTGACATATTTGGCAAGGATGGCTTTTTGTTCCGCCATGCTCTTCTTCCTGAACGTCATCACGTCTTGCCTGATCTGTTTGCGTAGTGCTTCCCTGTCGATCACCGGAACATCAGCTACTTCGTCTCGTGCTGTAGCAAGGTCATGGCGTGCCGCTGCAAGCTCCCTGTTCAATTCCTTCAGCCGGGTCCCTAGATCCGGGTCATCTTCCTCTTCGATACGCACCAGAACCCGTTTACGCTTCTTCTCCAGATCAGCGACGATCCGTTCCTTCGATGCCACCTTCACCTGTGCTTCAGCACGCCGATCCTCTTTGAGTGATTCATCAATCTTCGCATCCACGGTCTTCGGGGAGTTCAACAGGAAGAAGAGTTTGTTCGCTACTTCCCGGTCCAGTTCAGGCCGTCTGTAGATCGGCTCATCACACGATTGTTCCCGGTAACGGGTGGCGCATGTGTACGTGTCCGGTCTCCCGGAACCACCACGACGGCCATACATCCGTGCGCCACAGATCTTGCATCTCAGGAGTGGGGAAGCAAGGAACTCATCAATGATCTTGTTGCGCTTGTCGTATTCCTTCCGGCGCACAGCCGGTTCAGCTTCGGCTCAGAGCGTTCAAACAAGTTTTTCAGCTTGGCTTCCCCACCAGCGTTCTTCAACTCCGTGAGGACGACCTTCATGATTTCCCCGATACGTACCTTCGGAATCTTCGCTGCCATTTTAGAACTCTCCTATCCCACCGCTTGAAAGCTAGAATTGTACGAACTACTTCCCGTCCGTTGACGGCGGGACTGGTGATGGCGGCGTCTGGTGTGCTGTTGGCGTCTGTGAAGGCGACTGTGAGACCGGAGCCGGGGTGGGCGTCTTCAAACTGCCATAGGGAATTGTGAGCTTTGTACTGTTTTCCGGCATCACCGTCGTTATGATTTCTTTTGGCATCTATACCTTCTCACTTTTTTGGTTGGCTTGTGGGCTGTGGCGTCGAAGCTGGTGTCTGGGTTGGGGTTTGCGCTGGCGTCTGGACCGGGGGAGTGCTTGGTTTGA
>JANYJN010000763.1 GCA_025358475.1 Candidatus Solibacter sp. | reverse complement strand
GCTCGAAGGCACGAGCTTGGTGCATTACTGGCGCGCAAACGATCACAACGACACTCCGTGGAGGAAAGCTGACGTCATCTCGACACGGGCCATAGCTCCGGGGTGCATCGTTCAGAGCGACTTCATATCGGGAGGCCACGGAAACCTAGAAGCGGTCGTGCCGGAGGCCGGGGGTGCGCTGGTCCATTATTGGCGGGACAGCGGGAAGCCCGGCTCAGCCTGGAATCGGGCCGGGGTCGTCACACCGGGTGTTACAGGAGGGGCGTGTCTCATAACGAGTGACTACACCACCAACGGTCACCGCAATTTCGAGGTGATGGTCCAAAAGTCCAATCAACTGTGGCACTACTGGCACTCCGCGGGAATGTCGCCCGACAACTGGCCGGGTGAGCTCGTCACAGGCGGCGTCACCGCTGTGGGCCCGGGATGTCTGATACAGAGCGACTACAAGGCGGACGGCCATCGGAATTTCGAGGTAGTCGTGCAGAAGGGCGCCGAGCTGTGGCATCACTGGCGGTCGAACGGCATGGCGGCAGGACCTTGGCCGGGCAAACCGATCGTCAACGGAGTGAACGCGCCCGGGTGTTTGATGGCCAGTGACTTCTCTGTGGGTGACATCCGCAATTTTGAGGTGCTAGTGCGGAAAGGAAGTCAGCTATGGCACTACTGGCGATGGGACGGCATGCCGGGCGATTCGTGGCCCGGCGCGGCCGTTGCGAATCCGGTCACCGGCGCCGGGTGTTTTCTACAGGGCGATTTCCGATCCGGCGGTCACGCCAATTTCGAGCTGGTTGTGCCAGCTCAGGTGGAAGAACAGGGTTCGGCGCCAATTAACGAGTTGGTTCATTACTTTAGAGTTCAGGAGCCGCCGGGCCGCCCGTGGGAACGCGGCCAGACAGTTACTTTCCATGGTCGAAGCGAGAAGGTCTGCCAGTTGACGAGCGACACGGACTGGGAGAGCGGCATCCCGACGACGGCCCTCACGCAAACACGCTTCGGCCTCGGCGCGACCGACTTGGGCTACCCGGTCGAGCATCGGGGGCGGCTCGCTCTGCTCTTCGGCGACACTTGGCCCACGCATCAAGCCCATCCGGGTGACGCCATAAATCCAGCGGACGATGCCGTCGGGTGGATCACGTCCCGGACAGCACCTACTCGTAGTCAATGTCCGGATCTCACGATTAACAACGTCACGACAAGGCAGGGGCGGATGATGATTCCCGCGACGGTCGTGGGGCCTCTTCGAGTGAAGCAAGGTTATTTCAACGTGCCGTCGGGCGGAGTCAGCAGCGGAGGCAAGCTGTACGCGTTCTTCTGGACCAATCACTGCATGTTCCCGACACCGCTTGACGTGAACGCTCCCCACCCCCTCGCTAGGCCGCCTGCCGGACCCTTGTGTTCCGAGTCCGATGACAACAACAGCGTCGGGCAAGGTGTGCTGGCTCAATCCGATGACGACGGCAAAACGTTTACCGGGGCGGTTCCGATGCCGCCCGGATTCGTGTATGCGACGGCGCTCGATGCCACCGCAGTCGCGGGTGTGCCAGCCGAACAACGTCTGGGCACATACGTGTTCGCTGTACCGCGTTACCGCGCGAGCACTCCGTACCTCGCTTACGCGCCACCGGGTCGGCTTGGGGATCCATCATCGTGGGTCTTCTTCGTGGGGCGCAAGCCCGGTGGCAAGCCTTCCTGGACATCCGCCGATGTGTGGAACCGCGGGGTTGGGGGCCCCTGGCGTCCTCCCGGCTCGCCCGAGTTGTTCGACACCGACCGCTGTATCGGCGAGTTTTCGGTGACATGGAACCGGCCACTGGGACTGTGGTTGCTTCTCTACAACTGCACGCAGGGCATCGTTGCCCGCACGGCGGAAGTGCCTTGGGGACCTTGGCCCGCGCCTGCGACGATACTCAGCTCCGATAAAGACGGCGCACCCTGCCGTCTGGTCATGACGGCGCTCGGCTGCGGGAATCAAGAGCGTTACCACGACCAGACCAAGCCGGTACCGGGCGATTTCTATGCACCCTTCATCCTAGACCGCTATACGACGCGCGTGGCTACGTTCTTACGCGGCGAGCGGCGAGCAGCGATCTATTGGCTGGTGTCGACGTGGGATCCCTACCAGGTCGTGGTCATGCGCACTGTTCTGGCTACAAAGTCCGACGCGCATATTACTGTAAAGAGTGATGATCGCCAGTCGAAAGGAGATCGACATTGACACTACCAATACCCGCGCACCGCTTGCGTGAGCCCACACTCGACTCACCGGCCGACCTCCATTTCTCACCTCACGGCTGGGTTGGAGAATGCGTAAGCGCCAATGAGTCGAACTGGCTGATCCCCGCGCCGGCCACGAACCCTGGAATGCTGGAGATGTTTGCCAATCGCCAGAATCTGCATTCTGTGAATGGACGCGGCGACACCCGCGACCCTGTTCCATGGGCCGGGGAGTTTGCCGGAAAGTATCTGCTCTCCGCAGTGCAGTCGCTCCGGCTGACGGGGAGCCCCACATTGGAACGCGTCGTACGCCGATTCGTGAGGCAATTGCTCGCGACGCAAGGAAGTGACGGATCGCTTGGGATGCCGCTTGCGTGGGATCTTTGGGGGCAGTACCACGTCATGCTAGGCCTTCTCCGTTGGTATGAACACACGGCCGACGCCCACGCGCTAGCCGCTTGCGAACGCGCCGCTAACCTCGCCTGCGCCCGGTATCTCGGACGAGTCTCCGCCATCGAATCCGACCATCCCGGCGATGGCGAGAAGAACCAAGCGATTTTACATGTGCTCGCGTTGCTGTACGAGTACACGGGCCAACAAAACTATCTCGATCTCGTTCACGCAATAGAGTTGGAGTGGACGAAACCACCCTTTTTCAATTTCCTGGAGAACGCACTCGCGGGTAAGGATTTTTTTGCGGGAGTTCGGCCACGGTGGGAGAGCCTGCATGATATTCAGGCCATCGCCGAGCTCTACTTTATTACGGGCCAAGCGCGCTATCGTCTAGCATTCGAGCAGATGTGGGGCAACATCCGCACGCTCGACCGGCACGCGACCGGCGGCTTTACCTCGGGAGAGGCGGCCACCGGAAATTCCTACGACCCGCGTTACATCGAGACGTGTGGCACTGTAGCCTGGATGGCGCTGACCGTCGATATGCTGCGAATGACTGCCGACTCGACTGCCGCTGACGAGCTTGAGTTGAGCCTGTTCAACGCGATCCTCGGCGCGCAGAGCCCCGACGGTAGGCTCTGGACATACCATACGCCGATGGGCGGCATTCCCATTGACGGGATCACACCCGCGGCTCGTTTGGGCTACCGTCTCCCGGCCTATTACGACCTCGCGTGGCAATCGCGCGATCAGTATCCACTACTAAGCTGCTGCGCGGCCAACGGTCCGCGTGGACTTGGCTGTCTTTCGGAATGGGCAGTCATGCTGGCGGGCAACGCAATCGTTATCAACTACTACGGACCTTCAACGTTACGAGTGACAGCGCCGGGCGGCACGCCGGTGACTTTGATTCAGGAAACAAGTTATCCCACCGAAGGAGCTGTGAAGGTCACAGTGACTCCTTCACAAAAGGCCTTCTTCACAATCCGTCTCCGTGTTCCCGCGTGGTCCACAACCACCGGAGTTGAAGTGAATGGCGTGCCGCAAGCTTGCGAGCCGGGCGCCTACTGCGAGCTTAGCCGGGAATGGAGTCCCGGAGACGTCATATACCTGACTTTGGATATGTCCGTGCGGCTTGTCGCCGGCGCTAGCAACGCGCAGGGCCTCTCTGCCGCTTACCGAGGACCCCTGCTCCTCGCCTTCGACTCGGAACATGGCCTCTTCGACCCGTCACGGCCGCCAGCGCTGAGCACGACCCCGCCACCGCGGATCGCAGCGGGCCCGGGCATGGGTGTGCGCGTTACCTTTTCGTGTCCGGGAGGTGAGATCACGCTCCGCGATTTCGCCAGCGCCGGGCAGTCGCTCGCGGGCAGCCTGACCGGGCGGCCAAATTCATCGGGTGTCTGGCAGTTCTCACGTTCCGACAACACAATGCTCGCGGAACGCATTCGGCTCCTCGGCAACGGCACGATTTCCGGCTATTCGCACCCGAATGAGTCACGATGGGGCTACCAAGGCGACATTCTCACGTTTTTCTCCAACACCGGCGTGGCTTCGACGCGCTTTACGCTTCGGACCGAGCAGCACGGCAAGCAGGTGCTAAGCGGCCGATCCCTTCTTGATCCTTCCGTGCGCCACTTCCTCTCCCAAGTTGACCTCAGGATTATTGCTAAGACATGGCAGTTCCGGAGGCGGGAGCAAAGCGGCGAAACGGTTTTGCTGCCTCTAGTCCGGCTTCTGGAGGGCGGCGTATTTGACGTCCAGACAAATCCAAACGAACATCGCTGGGGGATGGAAGGCGAAACCCTCGTGTTCTATGCCGCGAGCGGCGACCCGTCTACCCGCTTCAAGTCGATCGGTATGCAGAACGGTCGCGTGGTGCGTCATGGCGCCTTCCTCTTCGATCCCTCGATTACCCACGAATTGGTTGAAGTCGATTTAGATCTCACATCGATGATTTGGCGTTTCATGCGAACGAGGGATGGCGAGCACTACGATATTCTTGCGGACAAGGTTCGCCTACTGCCGCACCACGAGATCGATGGATATTGGCACGCCAATGAGGCGAGATGGGGGTATGCGGCGGCCCCTGGTGGTATCGTCTTCTACTCCGCCGGCGGCGCTGTTTCGACATCCTTCGACAGGCTTCGCGTACTTAACGGGTTTATGCGCTTCGAGGGGTCCTTTGCGTTTGACACCTCCATTGAACACGTCCTTGAAGAATCAGCGCCAGGGTGGAGGATCGACAGCACGTATATCTCCTGGATACCATTTTCAGGCGAGGTTCCCAAGGCGCACCGGCATCCTCGCTCAACTTCTGTCCTATCTGAAAGTGCTGGCGCTGACGCAACCTAATCTGCACGGCTCTTGGGGGGACGGCCCCGCTCCATCAGCCTTCAAGAAGTCTACGGGACCTGAGATTGGAGTCACGTGTCATGGGATTTTCTAAAGTTTTTCAAACGGGGAGCTCACTTCCCCGCTACAGTTATTCGGTCGACCTCAAAAGCCCAATCGGCATCAAGTGGACGAGCATTCGGGGACAGGAGACGACCGGACGACCCATAAGCGCCGCGTCGCCGCTTGACGACGGGATCGGGCTGATGCAGATGTTTATGCTCGGCGTGATCTTTTGGTCACCCGCGTTTGGCGCAGTGTACATGACGGAACGGGTGTGGCAAAAGTGGTCCTCTCCTTCAATCGAGAAAGGGAACACCGCCACCGGCACGATCATACAGGAGTACCTGGGGTATCCTACCGAGGACACGATGCGCCATGCTACGCCGAACGGAGTGCGGGAATGGTTGTACTTTGAGCGCGGCATGATCTGCGTGGGTCCGGAGGGCTCCTTCGTTGTATATGGCGACATCTATGCGCATTATCGGGCGCTTGATGGATTGAACGGCGTGCTGGGGGTGC
>JANYJN010000726.1 GCA_025358475.1 Candidatus Solibacter sp. | reverse complement strand
GTTTCGTGATTTGAATACCCTTCGAGCTGGGCGCGGCGAGCACGCCCCAGTGATGATTGTGCTGTGTCGCATCATTCATTCCCAGCTTCAGAAGCTCAGTCTCAGTCCGAACCGGAACGTTCGCTCATCCATCCCGGAGCGAGTTAGGTAGCTACCGTCCGTGCCCGTGATAGACCCGAACCCTCCGAGACTCTTGATCGATCCGCCCGGATTGAAAGTCACAGCAGAAGCGTTGGATGCCGGCAGTTCCCAGTGCGGCGTGTTCGTGAAATTAAACCCCTCCCCGCGGAACTGAAGATGGAAGCGTTCGTTTAAGGTGAGGTCGCGGAAAATGCCGAAATCCAGGTTGATGAGTCCCGGGCCGCGCAACGAGTTTCGGCTGGTGGCAGCGGCGCCGCCGACCATCCCTATTTCTGCGTCGTAGCTGCCGCTCACGGCTTCCACTGTTGCAATCGCCTCGAGCCCCGGGACATACGCGGCGTTTCCCTGATTGAAGTCATTCGCCGCAGTGGCTCCATCAATCCGGGTATTGTTGACGTCCAGTTCGAGCAAGCCTCCCTGGAGGCCACGCTGAAGCGACTCTGCTGTCCGGTAAGTCATCGAGTTCTCTCTCTCTTAGGCGGCTTGGGCGGCCTTGTGCTGCTTTTCGGCTGCGACGGCGGTCGCCCAAATGAAGCCCAGCAATTCGCAGAACAACCGGCCTGATTCAAAAACTTGTCAGACCCCGTGGGGGCTTGACAGGGCCGCTCCATATCAGAAGATATACTTTACTGCGAATTGCATAATCCGCGGATCGCTGGCCGTCAGAATGCGCCCGAAATTCGAACTGGTCAGGGTTGCGGTGGGATTTGCGAATGTGGGGTGGTTCAAGATATTGAACGCCTCGGCACGAAACTGGACGTGATGGCGTTCGGTCAGCGTGAAGTCTCGTATCAGAGCCGTGTCAAAGGTGAAGGCGCCGGGGCCTCGCAGACTGCTACGGCCCGCATTTCCGAAGGTCCCAGCGGCATTGGCCTTGTACGCCGCGGTGTTGAACCATGCGCGAAGAGACGGATTGGCCAGAGTCGGGCTGCTCACGACGTTCGGACGGTCCGCGCCTACACCGCTCAACGAATTATCCAGACCGGAAGTGGGGCTAAACGAAAATCCCGAGCGTTTGCCGATGATTCCGGAAAGCTCCCATGCTCCGAGCAGCCGCTGGGTCCAGCGGTTCGAAAAATGGGGGCTGAGGCCGACGATGGATGCGTTGAAGATTTGCCGGACGTCCACATTGCAGTTGCCCCGGTCGGCTGCGCGGTTGTTCGGATTCTGATACGCTACGCCGCTCATCTCCGAACTGGCGTCACCGTCGCTAATGCAGTGGGACCAGGTATAGTTCGCCAATGCGCTAAAGTTCCGGCTGAGGCGATGGTTCAGCGACACCAACAAGGCGTGGTAGGAGGCGTTGCCTCCGTCGTCAGTTTGGGTCAGGTCGCTGAACAGGCTGCCCGCCTGCGGATTGGCGAGAGATAGTACGCGCCGCTGATTGGTATTGGCCGTCGTGGAGCAAGCCTGGCTTCCGCAGGTGCCAGGTATATAGACAGCATAGTTGGGATACGTGTTCATCCAACGGTGCGTGGACTTGTTGCCAAGGTAATTGGCGGTAAACAGCCAGGCTTCCCCGACCTGGCGCTGAATGCTCAGATTCCATTGCTGCATGTAGGTCGGCTTGATATAAAGAGGGAGATTGACGTACTGTCCCGCAGTGACGAAGACAGCCTTCGCGGGCGGAGGAGACGGTTGTGGAAACGGGTTTCCACCCGGATAGCCTGCAAACGGATCGGCCAGCCCGCCCGACGGATTCACGAGAGTGATTGTGCTGGCCCACGGCGGACCAAAACCGAAGCGATCAAAGATCTGCAACGGCTGTATGTCATACATAATGCCGTAGGCACTGCGGATGGTGGTGCGCCCGTCGCCCTTCGGATCCCAGACGAGGCCGACGCGTGGAGCAAAATTCGCCAATTTGCGGTGCGTGCCGGAATTTGTCATACCGGAGTCGCCAGGAAAGAAGACTCCAAGCGGCGAGTTCTGGAACACTGTGCTTCTCCGGCCGGCAAGAAACGCGGCCATATCGAAGTGCGTCGCACGGCCTTGAGTGTCATGCACCGGCAGATACGGCTCCCAGCGAAGGCCGACATTGATGCTCAACCGGGGCGTCAAGCGGATCTTGTCGGTGAGATAGAGCCCAATGTAATATTGCACTTCGTTCATTTTCGTCAGGTTACCCTGAACATAAGTACTGGGGCGGCCGATTAGGAGGTCCGCAAGCGCATCGCTGGTGACCCCGCCATTAAAATTGATTCCGGGATTCTGCTGAGTCGACACCTGGAAATCCAGGCCGCGCCGGAACACGTCGCCACCGAATGCGAACTGATGACGCCCCTTAATCAGGCTGAAATCGTCTGCCGCCTGCAACTGACCCGAGTTGATGTGGGCCTTGGAACAGGTACCGCAGAACGTGCTGAAGTAACTACTGATAGAAAAATTCGGGAAGTTGCCGGGTGAGGGCGCTACGTTCAGGCCGATGTCTCCAGAGGTAGGGAGGCCGTCGGCTCCGCCACGCGTGATTTGCTCGCGAATCCAGGTGAGGTGGACCGAATTGACCGCACCGGCGCTAAGGCTGTACGAGTCTCCCAGAACGAGCGATTGCACGCGGTCGAGTAACCCGGTTCGTGTGGTCAGAAGCAGATTTTTCCCGTCGTACACAGCGGGGTTGCGGTAGTCAGTGAAGTAGTAACGGCCAAAGATTGAGTTTCGAGGGCTGACGTTCCAATCGGCACGGGTGAGAAACTGATCTTCGGCGCTGGGGTTGGGAATAGCGTATAAGATTTTGCCACACGGATCATTCGAGGTTGGCACAAATTTCAACAATGCCAGTGCCTGCGGGCTGAGGCGGGACGTGGGAATAGCGTTGTTTGGGAACGCAGTTCCGTTGAGCGGATCCATCAGGCTGCGCACCTTGCCGCAGGTCGACGACTCCAACGTGCTGAAGTCGCCTTGCAGTACGGCCGGCGTCGGGACGAAGACCGTAGTGGTCGGCGGCGCACTACGAGTGCGTGTCCCCTGATATCCGCCAAATACGAAGAGGCGGTTTTTCACGATGGGTCCGCCGGCGGTGCCGCCGAATTGATTACGCTTCAGAGCGTCCGGAGTGGCAGCGAAGAAGTTGCGCGCGTTAGTATAACCATTGCGCAGAAACTCGAATAGATTACCGTGGATTGAATTGGTTCCGGACTTCGATACCATATTCACAACAGCGCCCGCCCGGACGCCGTAGTTTGCGGGAATCGCATTCGTCTGGACGCTGAACTCCTGAAGTACATCGGGGAAAGGAACAGGCAAATTGATGGCGCCGAACGCGTCGTTATGATCTCCGCCGTCAAGAAGATAGTACGTGCCGTTGGCTTGGCCGCCTCCCACCGAAATCGTGGCCGAGGATGGGTAGTTTTTGGTACTGGCCATGTCGCTCGGCGGCGCGGTAACAGCCCCGCCCGACAACAAGATGAGTTGCGTGGCCTGGCGCCCGTTCAAGGGAAGATCGACGACGCGGCGCTGGTCGATCACCTGTGAAAAGCCATTCGTCTGAGTTTCGACCATGGTTGCGCCAGCGCTTACATCGACCACCTGCGTAAGGGCGCCGAGTTGCAGCACGACATTGATCACCGGGTTGGTGTTGACCTGCAAAACGATTCCCCCGTGCGCGTAGGTCTTAAACCCGTCCGCCGTCACCTCCAACCGGTAGGGCCCGATGGGAAGGTTACTCAGGGCATAGTTGCCTTCCGAGTCAGTTGGCACAATCCGACTGAACCCAGTGTCGGTCTGGGCGGCTTTGACCTTCGCGCCCGGCACTGCGGCGCCCGCCGGATCGGTGACCAACCCGGAGATTTGAACAGATTGGGGGAAGGCCACACCGGCTGACAAAAGAATGAGGACGCAGCCGAATATGGATCGTAGCGATCGAAACATGGAGCCTCCGAATAATCAAACATGGATACTCGCCGGAGGCAGGAGATCTCTCTTTTCGAGTCGCTTCGAGCCGTTCGAACCGTTTCGAAAAAAGTATCGGAGCAAAATTCAATGTCCGGATTTCCCGCTTCGAGGCTATAATATCACAAACAGGAGAAATGCAACACGTGAAACCTAGATTTCGAAACGGTTTGTTTATGACCTTCGTCTTGGTGCCCGCGACGCTGCCGCTGCTCGCCGGACCGGTGGAGTTCGGGATGAGTGCGGTCAAGCAGGCGCTGCTGGAACGCCGGTTGGCGGAGAGTGCGCTGCACCTGCAAACGAAGATCGTAGTGGGCAGACCGGAGTGCTACAGGGTGGCCGGCAATCTAGTGACTGGCAGCGACCAACGCGGCCTGATGTATGGGCTGCTCGAAGCCGCGGATCAGATTCGCGGATCCGGCCGCTTGTCGGAAGCCGCAGGATGTCCGTCCGTGGAGATGCGCGGCATCCGGTATTTTCTTCACAATCAGGACCTGGAGAAGAACTGGTACTATTCGCGGGAGTATTGGGATACCTATTTCGCGATGTTGGCGCGGAACAGGTTTAATCGGTTTAATCTCGTATTTGCACACCAGACCAACTATCTTGCGCCGCCGTACCCCTTTTGGCTGGATCTCCCCGAATTTCCGCAGATCCGCGTTCCCGGATTGAGCGGCCAGCAGAGGAAGCAGAATCTTGAGATGCTCCAGTACATCTCTCAGGCGGCCTCCGACCATGGAGTAGATTTTACGTTGGGCGTGTGGGAACACAATATTCAGACCAAGCCTCACAACATGGTGCCCACAACGGAAGGGATCACGCGCGAGAACATCGGGCCGTACAGTTACGCGGCGTTAAAGAAGGTCCTGCAACTGTGTCCGGCGATTCGCAGCGTGCAGATGCGAACCAACCAGGAATCGGGCATCCCGAATGACTACCGCGTCGCGTTCTATCGGGATTATGTCTACACTGCAATTCGCGATGCTGGGCGGCCGGTTTACCTGGACTTGCGCGCCTGGGAGGTGGCGACGGACATGATTGAAGCGGCGCGACAAGTGGGAGTGCCGGTTCGCGTTTCTACAAAATATTGGGCTGAAGATGTGGGCCGGCCGTATCAGCCCGCGGAGACCTACCCAGGCTATAGCTATTTGAATTTTCTGGAAAAGCCACATTCGGACCAGTTCTATTGGGAATTGTGGGGCCTGGGATCCCATCGGCTGCTGATGTGGGGTGACCCTGGCTTTGTGCGCCGGGCAGTCTCGACTTTCCACCTCGGAGATGCGATCGGGTTTGAAATTGACCCGCCTCTCGCCCAGAAGGGGTTTGGCAACCGTCCCGGCCAATGGGGAGTGTTCACAGACGCGCAGAAGGACAGGGTTTCTTGGAAGTGGGAGTTCGAGCGCTACTGGTTGTTCTACCAACTTTGGGGCCGTCTGAGTTACAATCCCGCCGCTCCCGATTCCATCTGGCTGGATGAGTTGCAGCGCCGCTTCGGTCCGGCCGCACCCGATGTCCTCGATGCCTATCGGAGTTCCAGTGGGGTGATCAACGAAATCGTGGCTGTGCATCTCGCCGATCCCAACATGTATATCTGGCCGGAAATCAATCCCGGAGGCCTGGTGGACGCCTATCGCGATGTACTGCCGAGCGACTGGGCTTACGTCGCGTCGATTCCTGAGGCGGTCGAGAACCGGGTGAAGCATGTGGCATCCGCGAAGCAGACAGCGTGGCAGACGGCGACGTTGCTCAACGGCCTGGCGCAAGGTACGGAAGAGGCGCTGCTGCGGGCGGACAAGAAAATCCCCGCCAACAATACGGAATGGCGATCGAGCAAACCTGATTTCGAAGTACTGTCGCTGCTTGCGCGCTATCACGCGCTGAAACAGACGGCAACCGATCAAGTAACCTATTTCGACGCAACCGGTGATCGGGCTGCCCTGGATTCTGCCACGCGGGACCTGAAGAACGCCCTTCAAATCTGGGAACGGCTGGTTCGCTTAACGGACGGATTGTACCCGGACCAGATGGCATTCGGCCCCGACGACAACGGGCACTGGAAGGACAAACTGCCTTACGTGCGTCACGACCTGGAATTAGTGCGGGAACGGGCCGAGTTGCTGGACAAGTTCGGCCGGTTCGACTTCGCCTTCGATTTCGGCGGGCAAGTGGCAACTCCCGTTAGTCCAGCCGCTTATCGTGCGAATTCGTTCGTCCTCGATAACACCGTCGCGCCGCGATTCAAGCCAGCGGACGCCGACATGCTTTATACAGATGCTCGTGGTTACGGATGGGTAGCCGGTGGAAAGCGTACAGCTCAGGCCATCCCACTCACTCCCTACCTTGAAGTGCGCGCCGCAGAAAAGAATCCGCGGAATTTGCCCCATGACGTGCTTTATCGTGACTATGTTCAAGGCCAGGGCAAACAGGTCTTTCGTGTTAAGGCTGCTTTCGGAGATTACAGGGTGCGCTTTTTGCATCCAGACCGGAGCGAGACGGTGTTGGCTTTGAGGACGGAGGGAGGATTCCTGGACGTTGCATTTCCGGATGGTGATTGGGCGGTCAGCGGTCTGGTGATACATGGCCCGAAATCGAAGTTGCCGCTTGATCCGCAGGAATTTCCCAAGGTCCTACCGCGTCCGAGCATTTCGCACCAGCCGCCGAGTACCGCTGAGGCGGGGCAGTCCGTCGCGCTTAGAGTCCATATCACACCTGCTGGCAACGTGACGACCATCCGACTGCATTACAGGCCAGTCAATCAGAAAGCGCAATTCAAGATCATCGAGCACGCGTCAGATGACGGGTCGTTCACAATCCCACGGGAAGATGTGGCGCCGAAGTGGGACCTGATGTACTACTTCGAGATTCTGAATTCAGCCGGAAGCGGATGGTTTCAACCTGATCCGCAGGTAACCACGCCGTACTACGTGATTAAGGTGCTGCCAGGACCCACGATCAAGTAGTGTTTGGGAGACGAAAGTCGGTTAGGCGGAATCTCAATCCCTTTCCGGCATGGTGGTTGAAAACCTGCCGGTCTCGCAATTGAACACGCCCGCCCAGACCGATGCTCCCGGCGCGACCCCGACGAACGGGAGGGCCGCCATGGCGCGTTGACGGTCGGGGAATTGTCGAGGGTACTTAAAACCCGATTTGGGGCATCTGGCTCGTCAGACGGAGCGGCTCGATGGCCGCCCTTCGTCTCTTATTGGCCCGCAGCGAAACGCGGCCGCCTTGAGGACATCACGACGCCGCGATAACAGTTCTGCCGTCCCTTATGCCTCGTCTTCTCGACGTGCACCGCCGCAGGGAGGATTGTCGCGATTGCTCCGTACCGAATTGCTATTAGAACAGTTTGCCGTACTATCCTGGTGTCTCCCGTGCATCTCAATTAATCTCCAGGTGGTCTTTGTCGGGTAGCGGCGGAAAGGCGGCGTGCGGCTCGATCTGGTACCAGAAGGCGACCGAGGAAATGTCGTCCGTGAGTGGCAGATACTTTCCGTCGGCGCGCCATCCGAGCGCCTGAATGGTCACCCGCATGTCGGTTTCGAACCGTATCGGATCGACGATATGCCAGCGATAAAGGCCGAATCTTTGCTGCGACTGGTACAAGCCATCCGGCTTGATAACTTGCGCCAGGCCAGAGTAGGCCGTAGTGAACGGCTCGTACTGCTTCTTCTCCTGATTCTCGAAATTGTAGGAGCCGCAGAAATAGTCTTCGGTTCCCGTTCCGTTGATGGTGGGAAACTCCCGGTCGCCGTCGATATAGAACTTGATCTCGCCCTCACCCCACCAGCCGGTGTTATGCACGCCCCACGCCAGGTAGGTACCGACATACTGCCCCTTGCCGGCCGTGCTATCGAGGATGGTGTACACCTGCTTATAGGGGAGCGGATTCGTTCTTCTGAATTGGGCGTGGAAATAGGCCGCATCGGCGGGCACCTGCGCCAGCGTGTAATCGATCTGATAGTACACGGTCATTGGTTTCGTGTCGAGGTTCTCCATGGTGAGCCTCGCCCGTTTCCTAAAGGGCATGGGCCAGTAGGAGTTGAACGCGCTTCCCGGGTTGACGCAGACTGGCTGTGAAGAAATGGGAGCATATTTTCCCCAGCCCATGGCGAAGAAGTCTCCCGCGGGCACCTCCACCGAGGGCCCGCTCTCGCCGTCCCAGTACATCCTAAGAATGGAGAAGCGCCAGTTGCCGGTCGGGGTCAGCCAGATGTGCTGGATCGCGCCTTGGCCGGCGATCTCCGCGAGGGTGAAGGTCTTGCCTGGCTCGATCACTACGAACGGATTGACCTTCCAGCCTTGTCCGAGTGCGCGGGCCGCGCGGGAAGCCGAACCCTCGACGGCCATCCCGCCTTTTCCCTTCTCGCCGGTGAGGTTTTCCGGACTGATGGAGAAGGTCTTGGCATTGGAAACCCGATACAGGTTCGTCAGGTTCGGAGTGAGTCCGTCGTAGGTAACACCCTGGGCCAGCGCAGGCGCGGACGCCCACAGCGCGAGTCCCAGAACAATCAGAACATTGGATTGAATCATCTTCTAATTTCTCCTTTTAGCCTCTGGGTGTGGGAGCACGCGCAGCGTCTCACCTGTTGCCGTAAGCGCCAGTCGGCCGTCCCCAGCGGCGACGGACCGGTCCATCATCAGTTCTCTCCAGGTTGCAGCGCCCCCAGGCAGCAGTGCGCGGCCAATCCTGCTGAACCCAGTATCGGTCTGTGTGGCCTTAACCTTTACGCCCAGGAATGCAGCGCCCGCCGGTTCAGTGACCACACCCGAGGCGGGAAAGCTCTCGCGCTGAATCGTTTCGGAGAGGAGGCTTGTTGCAAAATCCAATGCCCGTATCTCCTGCATCACGTGTATAATATCATAGAGTAGGAACTGCAAGGCATCGCACTTTCGTAACGTTTTGTTCATTCACTGCGCTTCGGCGCTTATGGCTGCGCCGCTAGTCGCCGGACCGCTCGAGTTTGGGGTGAGTGATGTCAAGCAGGCACTGACGGAACGTCGCTTGGCGGAGAGCGCGGTGCAATTGCAAATAGAGATTATTGCAGGCGAACCTTTAGGGCTGCGGTTCAAACCAGTAGACGCCCAAATGCTTTACACCGATGCGCTTAGTTACGGATGCCGCCACCATGGCGCGCGACATCGACCCCAACAACCCGGAGCTGCATCGCGAAATCATCGGACTGCTACTGATCGCCGGCCGCTGCGAGGCGGTGATCACCCCGACCGACTGGCGTTGTGTTGACCAAGGATGATTCCCTGCGCAAGACGATGCTGGATACGTATGGTGGCGGCCCCGAGCCACTTCACCTGTGCGGCATCCGCCGAAGCCATGCGGCTACGCCTGGTGACGCGGTTGCGCGGCATGGACGAAGCCATCAAAACCACCGCCGTGCACGATTTCGGATGTCCCGCCCCTGAAACAGATTCTGAGGAAGCTATGAGACTCTTCATCCTATTCGCCGCCGCTGCCGCCGCGCAGCCGCCCGTGGTCCCCGTCGGTCTCGACGCCTATCGTCTGTGGGAGCGCTGGCCCTACCAGCGCATCGGCGTGCGTGCCTACATGCGCAGCACCTACGACCGCGCCGGCGGCAACGAGCGCGCCGACGCTTCCCACTTCCTCTATCAACTGGCGGACGACCGCAACGTCACGCTCGACGTGGAAGGTCCCGGCGTGCTCTACTTCGCGCGATACAACCACTGGCACGGCAGCCCCTGGCATTACGAAGTCGATGGCGTCAGCCACGTGGTGCGCGAGACCTCGACCGCCGATCCCGAACATCCCGCACCCCATTCCGTCTTCCTGCCCGAAGCGCTCTTCCCCAAGCCGCTCGCCTGGACCTGGGCGGACACCAAGGGCGCCGACCTGACGTGGGTTCCCATCGGCTTCGAGAAGCGCTTCCGTATGGCCTACTCGCGCACGTTCTACGGCACGGGCTATTACATCTACCACCAGTTCGTCGATGGCATCCGGCTCTCGCAACCCATCAAGGCCTGGGATGGTAAGACCCCGCCCAGCCGCGACGTGCTCGACCTGATCGACCGCTCCGGCAGCGACTTGGTGCCCCCCGGCCTGCGCGAGACCGCCGTCGCCGCCGGTGAGACCACGGTGCGCGGCCCCGCGGTCATCCGCGCCCTGGAATTCTCCGTGCCGCGCGAGCAGGCGCTAGCATTCTCCCACGCCCGCCTGCGCATCACCTGGGACGGCCGCGCCGCACCCTCCATCGACGCTCCCATCGCGCTTTTTTTCGGCGCCGGTCTCCTCTACAACCGCGACAACCGCGAGTACCTGGTCAAGAGCTTCCCCATGGTGATCCGCTATGACAAGGACCGCGTCCACCTCAGTTGCTACCTGCCCATGCCGTTCTTCCGTGCGGCGCGCATCGAGCTGAGCGGCGCCCCGGCTGGCGTCGAGGGGCGCGTCCGCTACGCGCCCTTCCGCGACAAGCCCAACCAGGTCGGCTATCTACACGCCACCTATCGTGACCACCCCGCGCCGGAGTTGGGCAAGGACCTGGTGCTGCTCGACACGCGCCAGGTAGAAGGTGGCGGCGAGTGGTCCGGCCACTTTATCGGCACCTCGTTCATCTTCTCGCACGACGCCGTGCTCGACACCCTGGAAGGCGACCCGCGGTTTTTCTTCGACGACAGCCGCACGCCGCAGGCCTACGGCACCGGCACCGAGGAATGGGGTGGCGGCGGCGACTACTGGGGCGGCCTCAACATGACGCTGCCGTTCGCTGGTCACCCCGTGGGCGCAAAAAGCGCCAAGGACGCCGTCAGTCCCGAGGACAAAATCGAATCCGCCTACCGCTTCCTCCTCGCCGATCTCATGCCCTTCGGGCGCCGCGCGGAGATTCACCTGGAGCACGGTGGGACCAACGAATCCAAGGAGCACTACGAGACCGTGACGTATTGGTACGGCGCGCCTGCGCCATCGCTCATCCAGACCGACGATCTGCGTATCGGCGACGAAGCGAGTGAGCGCCTGCACCAGTACAACTCGCCCGAGGCCTCCGCGCCGTATGAAATTACCTCGCGTTACGAATGGGGTCCGGACACCATGGAGGGCAAGGAAATCTATCCCGCCGAAACCGATCGCGGCCGCACCACCAAGGCGCAATCCGAATTCACCCTCAAGATCGACCCCAGGAACGAAGGCGTAATGCTGCGCCGCAAGCTCGATTACCAGTTCCCCAACCAGCGCGCCGAGGTCTACGTCGAGGTAGGCAAGCAGTGGAAGCCGGCCGGTATTTGGTACCTGGCCGGCTCGAACACCTGCGTCTTCTCCAGCCCCCGGGGCGAGTTGGGTGCCACGGAGCACGTGGTGCAGAGCTCGAACCGCCGCTTCCGCGACGATGAATTCCTCATCCCGCTGGCCGCAACCAAGGGCCGGTCCACCATTCGCGTGCGCGTAAAATTCACGCCAGTCGATACGCCGCTCTTCCCCGGCCATCCCCTGCCCGAGTTGGCCTGGAGCGAGATGCGGTATACAGCATATAGTTGGGTGCTGCCGCGCTGGTGAGGCGCTCGCGAGCGCTGCTCGGTGCCGGCGCGCGCCCTCAGGAAATAGCGAAAGGCGGCGTAGCGGCGCGCGAGGTGCTGCGGCGGCGGATGTAGAATGCCTGTGCTATGAAGCATCTGGGGATGGCGCTACTGCTTGTGGCCGCTCCATCCCCGCCGCTGCCCCAGCGCATTCCCTCACGCTGATGGTGGGCAACGCCGCTGAAGGTACGATTTCGCTAAGTACGGGAACAGTTACTCCACTGCTTGAAATCCGGCGTCGCGAGAGACCGCAAAACGGTCGAAGAATGGTATTTCGTTGAACCTTATGGAAGGATTGGCCGCAAATTTCGGCAATCTATGCACTCGCTTTCGCTTTGAAGGTTGCCATGATGTCAGCGCCCTGGGTTACCACTCCGATCCGCGCGGATTCGCCATGGCGCAAAAGAGCCGACTGCAATGCGTCGGCAAAAACGGTGGTGGCGGTCGCTCCGATTTTGGCGGCTTCCGCGCAGGAAATGCCGTCGGAAACCAACGCAATGTGGATCCGCCGCCGGGTCCGATCATATGCCAGGTATGTGGCGGCCGCCACTTCGTCGGCCACCTTCCCCGCTTTCACGAGGGCCATCACTTCCTCCGCGGAAGTGGTGCCGAAGTCCACCAGTTGCATGTGGTCCGGCGCGATGCCTTCCGGCGCCGGAATCAGCAGAATCAACGTCCCCCCGTCCTTCACCAGCATGCCGCAATTATTAACGGGCTTGAAGCCTTGCCACAAATCACGGTCGGCCGGATGGGAACTGGCGACCACGATGTCCGCCTTCTCTTCCAGTTCCAGTGTGTAGATCGGGCGGGCGATCGCAACCCCCGCGCGGTGCGCCAGAATCACGTCCCCGGCGACTACGGCCGCAACTTGTCCGGATGCGTCCAGCACCACGTTCAGGATGAACTTGAGGCCAGAGCGAACCGCAATCTCTTCCATTTCCTTCCGAACCGGATTGTCCACTTGGCCCAGAATTTCGTACACACGCGGGCCGGCAATCAAGTGCGTTCTGCCAGTGGTCAGGGCGCTGGTGACTCCCGGTTGCACCATCTTCGCTCCGCCCGCCCAACCGGCGTACATATGCGGGATGATATTGCCGACTGCGATGCTGATCTGCGCTTCGAGGTACTGGCGGCTCACTTGAATGGGAACGCCCAGCGGGGTGACGCCGAGATCGACGAAGTCCTCCGGCTTCTGCGAGAGATTGCCCACCGCCACTCGCCCGAAGACCGCCTGGCCGACCCTGGCGACCAACTCGTCGCGGGTCATCCCGCGGTGCGTGCCGAGCGCGACCACGATGGAGATGTCACTGTCGGCGACCCCGGCGGCATTCAACTCGTCCAGCAGAATTGGCAGGATCAAGGCCTGCGGAGTGCTGCGAGTCCCATCGTCCACCAGGATCAGGGTCTGCTTGCCGTGCCGCGCCACCAGCTCGGCGAGGGGCGGCGAACCAATCGGACTTCGGATGGCCGCCTGGACCGCCGACTTAAGATCTTCCAGGGGAGGCACGGTCCTGGGCCCGGCGACCCAGGCCAGCATCTTCTCGGGAATCTCGATGGTTTTGGTTTGATCCCCATAGGGAAGCGTGATTTGTCTGTTCATGTCAGGCCATCTCCCTGGCCGCCGTGCTCACCGCTCCGGCCTTGCGAGCCATCGCGCGCTTCGCCGCCCCTACAATATCGTTTACGCTCATTCCGTACCGGTCCAACAAGTCCGAATAAGGGCCGCTTTCGGCAAACCGGTCCGCGATTCCGACTCTCTCCACTGGCACCACATGCGTCTCCGAGAGGTACTCGGCGATGGCGCCTCCCAGCCCGCCGACGATCGAGTGCTCTTCAACGGTGACCACCGCGCCAGTCTCCCGCGCGCAGCGCCGCACCAGTTCCCCGTCGAGCGGCTTGATGGTATGGATCTCGACCAACCGCGCGGCGACGCCTTCGTCCGCCAACAACCGGGCAGCCTCAATGGCACGCGCCACCAGGACTCCGCAGGCCATGATCGTGACATCGTCACCATCCATGAGAACGACTCCCTTCCCGATCTCCGGCTGGTACTCCGAAGTGTAGATCCGCGGCACTTCATTGCGGCACAGCCGGAAGTACACCGGACCCTTCCACTCCGCCACCTGCGGGAGCAGCCTGGCGACCGCTAAAGGATCGGCGGGTACCACCACCGTCATGCGCGGCAGGCTGCGTAGGATGGCCACGTCCGTGATGGAATGATGGGTCGGCCCGTCAAACGAGTCCGATAACCCGGCATAAGCCCCGGCCAGCTTGACGTTGGCACCTCCGTAGCAGAGGTGTGTGCGCACCATTTCCAACGCACGGGTGGCGAACAGGAACGCGAATGTGTTGGCAATCGGCACCTTTCCGCTGTTCGCCAACCCGACGGCGCAATCCACCAGCGCCGGTTCGGCGATCCCCACGTTGAAGAAGCGGTCGGGGAAGGCTTCCTCGAAAAGGTAGCTGAAGTCCGAGCTTTGGACGTCGGCGCTCAACACCACCAAGTCTTTGCGAGCGTGGCCTAACTCTACCAGCGCGTCTCCATATGCCTTTCGCATCAACACTGCATCCCCAAAGGGATCGCGAATCAAGCTTGCCATTGCGCGGCTCCTGTCTCTAGCTGCATCAATGCCGATTTAAATTGAGCGTCGTTGGGAATGCCGCCATGCCACTGCGGCGAGTTCTCCATGAAATCGACACCCTTTCCTTTGGTGGTGCGCGCGATAATCACAGTGGGCAGGCCGTGGACCTCATCCACGAGGTCGAGAGCGTTCAGGATCTCCGCCATGTTGTGGCCGTGAATCTCCGTCACGTGCCAGTTAAAGGCGGCCCACTTGGCCGCGATCGGCTCAGTCGGCATCACCTTCGCCGTAGTTCCTGTCTGCTGGACCCCGTTGTAGTCCACGATGACCTTCAGGTTGTCCAGACCGAACTTTGCGGCCAGCATCACGCCTTCCCAGACCACGCCGGAATTGAGTTCGCCATCGCCCAAAACCACGTAAGTCCTGCGGCGCGAGCCATCCATTCGAGCGCCTAACGCCATGCCCGCGCCAATCGCCACGCCGTGCCCAAGGGGCCCGGCGGTCACCTCGATGCCGGGAGTCTTAGCCGGCTCCGGATGCCCTTGCAGCCGGCTGTCCAACGCGCGAAACGTGGACAACTCCTCCACCGGAAAATAGCCACGATGGGCCAGCACCGTGTAAAGCATTGCGCATGCGTGCCCCTTCGAGAACACCAGGCGGTCGCGGTCCTGCCAGCCTGGATGTTCCGGGTCGAGCCGCAGTTGGTGGAAGTACAACGCCGTCAGAATCTCGGCAGCTGAAAACGCGCCGCCGAGATGTCCGGTCTTGCGTTCATATACCATTCGCAGCACCTGGATGCGATACTCGTATGCCCGGCGGGATAGATCGGCAATCATGGCCGGCGTATGCCGTGTGCCATATTGGTAGGTGCGGGCCGGGGCCGCGGAAACTGCACATTCGCTCATTTTCGTCTCCTTGTTGAAACACGCGCTCAGTCCGCCGGCATCCGATGAATCCGTTCCAATCTCGTGGTGCCACTGTGGTAAACCGGTACGCGGATGTGGGTCAGGTGGGGGCGCCAGAGCGCACATCGACGGTTGCGCCATGACGATCGAATCCACCTTCCCGGGAAGTTTCTCAATATCTTCCAGCTACGGCCTATAGCCGTACACGCAATTCCTTTCCGTTGAATTCCACCAGACGTCCCGCCCCGCCGTTCACCAGTTTGACAACGAACTTCCTGGCGACAGGCTGCGATCCTTTTTCGGAACGGAGGGTCATTTCACGCGCCGCATCGTTCCATTCGCAACGGATCCTGGTGAACTTTCCTTTCTCATAATCGAATGTGGTGCCGTCGTCATCGTACAAAACGAAGGACCCGTTGGCTCCGGGATAGACCATCAACTCGGTGGGCGCGTTCGATTTCTCGGACGTGTACTGCTTTACCGGGCCCATGGGCACGATAGCGCCGGCGCGAACGTAGAGTGGCATCGTCTCGATATCGACGGCGCGGGAGAGCTCCCGGCCTCCTTGCTGCTTCTCGCCGGTCCAGAAGTCGTGCCAGGTTCCGCTGGGCAGGTACAGACTGCGGGATGTAGCGCCTTTTTCGACAACCGGGGCGACTAGTATATCGCGGCCCCACAGGTATTCGTCGCCGCGCCCGATGGCCTGCGGGTCGTCGGCATAGTGCATCATGAGGGCGCGCATGATGGGCACTCCGGTTTCGTGGGCCTCGTTCACCGCCGAGTACAGGTATGGCATCAGGCGGGAACGCAGGTTCATGTATTTTTGGCAGATCGGCTCGACCTTTGAATTGCGAAGTTCGGCAATGTCCGGCAAGGACGTGCCGCCGGGAATCCCGTCCATCTCTTCGGGACCGTACTCGCCGGTGTTCCAACCCCACGGAAAGCGGGTTTGAGACGGCCGGCCGTGCGAGCGGAATAGGGGGTTGAAGGCGCCGAACTGAAACCAGCGCACGTACAGTTCGCCGGTGAGTTCTTTGGTAGAGAAGAAGCCGCCGATATCGGTGCCCCAGTACGGGACGCCGCTCATGCTGGTGTTGATGCCGGTGGCTATGTGGGTTTTGAGGGTCTCCCACGTGGAGTTGACGTCTCCCGACCAAAGCCAGCCGCCGTACCGCTGCATGCCCGCGTACCCGGTGCGGTGCAGAGCGTAGGGCCGCACGTTAGGATGGTCGAGCTGCGAGCCCTCCCAATACATGCGGATGCGGGCCAGCCTGCCGGCGTCGTCTGGCCCCTCGCTGGCGTCGGGCCACCAGCCATCGATCATCTTCGAGACAGTCTGGTGCGCCTTCCAGTACTGCGCCACCTGACCGAGGTCAGGAACTGGGAGAACCACATCCTTGACCGTACCATAGAGCCGCTCGGGATTGCCCACCACGTGCAGGATGACTTTGAAGTTCATCGACTGCAGTTCCTTGATATCCTTTTCCGGCGTGGGAAATACGTCCTTCTTGAAATCGAACGATCCGTGCCCTTCGTTCCAGCCCGAGGGGCACCACCCGGTGCCGAGGTAAATCAGGACATCGCTGGGAAGTTTGTCCTCGCGAAGGCGCTTGGCGATGCTGAGGACGTGGTCGCGGCTCAGAACCGTACGGTGCGACTGCTGGAAGCCCAGAGACCACAATGGCGGCATGGTGGGGAACCCGGTGATGCCGGCGTATTCTCTCATGAGGTCTGCCGGCTCTGGGGACATCGACACGAAGACATCGATCAGGGCGGCGTTTTCGGCTTGGACCGGGCGATAGACGGCTTCGCTGCCGGTGAGGTCGAATTCGCCTTTCGGCCGGTTCACGTAGAGCGCCCATCCTTCGGGGCTAATCAACCAGGGAACCGGCATGCGCATGCCGTCCGTCTTGAGGTTGACCGCACCCGCCACCATGAGCTGCTTCTGCCCGCGCCGGTCAAGCCGTGGACCTCCCTGCCCCAAACCGAGCAGGGGCCGGCTTCCTATGCGGAAAGTCAGCGCGCCCGTGTCGGAGGCGATGCGCAGTTGCTGCGGCGGGATACGGGACGACCCGGAGATGCGAAACTCCACCCCCGCGTCGGTTTTGGTTTCCACGGTGAGGCCGCCCGCCTTGACTGACGCGTTCGGAACCATGGAGTGAATCTGGAGCACGGGAGCAGCCCAGTGGCGCGCGACGACCGCCGGCTCATCCGGCAGGGCGAGGGGCACCCCGCTTGAATCGAGCGGTGACACCGTAAGCCGGACCGTCCGCTCACTCACCGGCGTGACACGCACCTCCACCTTCTTCCCGGCAACGATCAGAGGCGGGGCGCCCGGGCGCGGAAACGGCGTCCGCTCCTGTTTTTGCGCATTTAGCCCGACCGTGAAAACCAGAAAACAGATACTCGTGGTGAACTTACGTATCATAAGAATGATTATCTTTCTGCCTCAGGCGCGAGGCGGCACGATTTGGAACGCGAATATACGACCCGCCAGCCGCCGCGGCTGCGCCATTGCCGCTGACCGGATTTTCGATCGAGGTTTGAGAACTCCCCGCCACTTGGGAGCCGCAAGCTAGAATCGGATCTGGACCGTCGCCTGCATCTGGCGCGGTTGGTTTGCCGAAGTTACCTTACCGAAATTGTTGCTATTCAGGTCGCTAACCGGACCGTTCAGATTGACCCGGTTGGGCGCATTGAACGCCTCCAGCCGGAGCACGGCGCCGATGCGTTCCGTCACGTGGAACGTCTTGGCCATGGCGAGATCGAGCCGGACGAAGGCCGGTCCACGGAATACGTTGCGTCCGAGATTGCCGGCCACCCCGCCGGTGGGGAGCGAAAAAGCGGAGGCCGGAAAGATTCCCGAGAGCAGTTCGGTGCGGGTGAAACCCTTGCGCTTGATCGTATCCGCCGGCGCGTTCGGGAAATCGTAATTGGTGCCGTCGGCGTTGAAGTCGCCGCGCGGCCACGTTGCTGAAGTATAGACCGAGAACGGCAGGCCCTTCTCCATCACGAAGGAGCCGGAGATATCCCAGCCGCCGAACAGCTTGCAGCCCATCGAGGGGCAGGTCTTCAGCCAGGGGATCTCCCACACGCCCATCAGCGCCAGGCGCTGCGGCACGTCGAAGGAGGCCACGGAGCGGTCGAGATTGCGATTATTGGCATTCTGGTACAGTGTCTCCGCCTGAGCTGTTTCCGCGTCGGTAATGACCTTGCCAAAGGTGTAGGCGCCCTGCAGGGTGAAGCTGCTGGCAAGCTGGCGCTTGAGCGACGCGGTGCCTCCATGGTAGATGGAGTTCGAGGCGGACTGGCTGACGATGATGCTCGAGAAGCTCTTGTTGTAGCCGTCAAAACGGCCGTCCAACAAGTCGCCGGAGTAGCGATTCGGGTTGACTACGTCGATCAGGTGATGACCCGCGGTGCCCAGGTAACCCAGTTCCAGGACCAGCCTGCCTGGCAGCGCACGCTGCACTCCGAAGAACCAGTCGTGCGCATAGGGGCTCCTGAAACCCGGATCCACGGCGACTACCGAAACCCTGGAACCCTTGATGCCGTTGTGAGCGTCGAGCCCCACCCGGAGACCCGGATCGACCGGGTAGCCGAGGAAGGGTTTCGACGGGTCGCCCAGGGTGTATGTCAGGGACGTACCGAAGAGGAGACCGAGGGTCGCGGTGGCATTCAGCGGCGGATTGTTGCGATAGGTGGCCGGTACCACGGTCGCGAGGCGGTCGTATGAGATGCCGTAGCCGCCGCGCAAGACAGTCTTCCCGCTCCCCCCGACGTCCCACGCGAAACCGAAGCGCGGAGCGAAATTCGTCTTACTGGTTGGCCACATAGAGTCCACGACATCGACCTTGCCGTTCGCCAACCGCTCGGCGTAGGAGCTGCCGGAGCCCCACTGAAAACCACGCAGGCGGTTGTTGGCGTCCTTGATGGCCCCGTAGTATTCCCAGCGCACGCCCAGGTTGAAGGTTAGATTCTTGCGTGCCTTCCAATCGTTCTGGAGAAAGGCGCCGCCTTCAGAAACGCGCACGGCGCAATCGGTGGCGGCGGGGTCGCCGCTCCGCGGATCCACGTTTCGGGTCATCTGAATCGCTTCGTCGTCAACGAAGTCCAGAATGCTCGCGAACGCGTAGACGGGCAGGTAGGCAGCGGTATTGCGCAGGTTGTTACGCATGCGCCGGACTTCGCCACCGATCTTCATGGTATGTCCGCCGTGGATCCAGGAGAAGGTATCCCTTGCGTTGAAGCTGGTCTGAAACCATCCGCCCGGAAAGTTGTTGACATCCTGAAAGCCCCCGGTCCCGGTGATATTGATCTGCGGCACATCCAGATGCTGCGGCGTGGCCGGCTGGCCGTGCAGCCGCATCATCCCGACTCGGAACTCATTCAGCATACTGGAACCCAGGATGTGGGTTTCGTTGATGTTGGCAAAGTAGGATGTGTCGTCCTGCGGACGCACGAACTGCGGCCTGACACCGGTGGTGGCGGAGTAGCCGTGAGTGCGGTAGAAGTTACCGTACAGGCGGTCCTTACCAGGGCGCAATTCGTGATCCATGCGCAGGTTGAACTGATCTCCGGTGCGTTTGGCATCGGGGATATAAGTCATGCTTCCGATGTCCATAATGCCGTCTGGCGCCGACGCCCAAACATTGACTCCCGGTAAGGGGCTGCCCAAATCCCTAAGGCTGGTGGTGGCGTAAGCTACCGGTTTGTACTGATTCAGAAGCTTCGCGGCGATGGAGTTGGGCCGCGTAGCGATCACGAAATCGTGCAGGGCCTGAGTCTCCACGGTGGCGATGGCCGCGCGGGCGCCGGACCGGCGAACGCCTTCATACGATCCAAAGAAGAAGGTGCGGTTTCGTTTCACCGGGCCGCCGAGCGAGAATCCGAACTGATTCTGGCGGTTGACTGGAACCACAGATTCGAACTCATTGCGCGAGGCGAGGGTATTGTTCTGAAACGCCTCCGAGACGCTGCCGTGGAACTGGTTGGTGCCCGACTTGGTCAACACCTGCACCTGGGCGCCGCTGTTGCGGCCGTTCTCCGCCGAGAAGCTGTGGGACACCACGCGAACTTCGGCGATCGAGTCGATGTTCGGGGTTATGTTGACGGTCCCGCCGCGGGCAATCGAGTTGATGCTCTCATCATCGACCGTGAAGTAGTTCGCTTCCGACCTCTGGCCGCTGGCGCGAACGGTGGGCGCGGGCTCTCCGTCGTAGACGTCGCTGCCGAATTGCCGGCCGGTGACCCCGGGTTGCAGCGCCAGCAGGTTGTATACGTTCCGCCCGGCTGCAGGTAGCGATTTGAGCTGCTCGGAGCCCAAGGTGCCGGATATGCGTCCCTGTTCCGTATCGAGCGCGGTCGCTTTGCCTTCCACCGTAACCTTTTCCACGAGGTTGCCGATCTTCAGGCCGAAATCGACCTTGCGGAGATCGTCAACTCCGACCGTGACTCCCTTTTCTTCGGCGCTGACAAAGCCCTCCTTCTCTACGCTGACATCGTACTTGCCCGGGTTGAGGCTAAGTACACGGTAGACGCCGGCGTCGGATGAGAGGGAATCGCGCGTCACGCCGGTGGCCACGTTAACCGCGCGGACGCGCACACCCGGAATGACGCCGCCGGACGGGTCGGAGACGGTCCCCTGGATTCCGCTACCGAATTGCGCGAGTGCCAAAGGCACCGCGATGAAAAGCATGCAGGCCGACTTTAGGAAACCTGACATTGTACGTTTCTCCGCGGAAGAATCCGCTACACTTGGGGGCAAACATCAGACAATCTGTTATTCAGCATCACGTATTGAAGCATAAAAGCATTCGAAGACTCTGTCAATGAAAATAGCTTGGCGAACCCCATGTCCGGACTTCGAACCTGCTGTTATGACGCTGACGACGTCAGCATCTGGCGGATGCGACTGAAACCGGTAGTGCCGCTGTCGTACACCGGGACCCGAGTCTTGGTTAGCTGAGGCGCCAGCGCGGACATAGACAACTGCGCCATCACGATGCAATCCACCTTCCCGGAGAGCTTGTCGATCTCCTCCAGCAGGATTCTATTGTGCGTGTCGGTATCGCCTTTCTGGATTGCGCGGAAGGCCTCTTCCCGCAGCACCGTAATCACTTCCACTTCTTTTTTCTGCTCCGCCGCCACGATGCGAAGTAGGCGTTCGGACGACGGCACAGTGGTCGAGAGTGTGGCCAGCAGGCCCACCCTGCGGCCCTGGCAAACGGCCAACTCCATCATCGGCCGGTCGATCTGCATAATCGGGATATCGATCATAGCCCGCGCCAGTTCAGCGGCATAGTTGAAGGTCGAGCAGGCCAGCAGAATCATATCCGCTCCCGCTTCCTGCAAGTTATGCGCGTACTGGGCGAACTTGAAGTAATTGGTCTTTGGGATTACGCCCACGCCAGCGCGGATGTTGTCGCGTTGAATCGTGTCATCACAGAGGTGCATGACATCAATGTCCGGGACATACTTCTCCAGGAATGGCTGCATGGCGCGGATTGTCAAATTGACGGCATGTATGATGCCAAGGGTTTTTTGTGAATCTGCCATAGTTTGTTCTCTCACCTAAGTTATCGCCACAATCGGCCGGACCGTTCGGACTGTTAGAAGAATCACGCAGAATGCCAGAACGTGAAAGGTGCTGACGAGGGCAAACACCGGGCCGTAGCCGAACCCGTGATCGAGCATGTAGCCGACCACCAGTCCGAACACTACACCCCCCATCGCCCCGCCGAAACCCACCAGTCCGGCAACCGAGCCCACCGCGCGCTGGGGAAAGATGTCGGCGGGAAGGATCATCACCAGGGTGGACCACGATTGTTGCCCCGCGAACGCGATACTGAACAGCAATATCGCAATCTGGACCGGCGCCTGGGTGACGAAGAAAATCAGCGGCATCACGGCCGCGCTGAGTCCCAGCGCCAGTTTGCGGGAGAAATCCAGGGAGCGGCCCTGCCGTATCAGCCGGCTGGAAAACCATCCTCCGGCGAGGCTGCCGATGCCCGCCGCCGCATACGGAATCCAGGCGAAGTATCCCACTTGCTTGGTGTCGAAGTTACGAACGTCGTAAAGGTACTTGGGTAACCAGAAGAGATAGAAGTACCACGCGGCATCGCTGAGAAACTTCGCGGACACAAGACCCCACACCTCTGGATAGCGGAACAGACCAATCCACGAGACGCTCTGTTTGGTTTGAGGCAGCAGCACCTCCGCAATTTCAGTCCGCTCGCTCGCTGACAAACGTGGGTGCGCGGCCGGCGTATAGTAGCCGCGCAGCCACCAGACAGTCCATAGAAGGCCCGCGGCGCCCGACAGGAAGAAGACCCAGCGCCAGTTGAGGGTTGCCAGGACGACGGCGATCAACGGGGGCGCGACCACCGCGCCCACAGACGTGCCGGCGTTGATCATGCCCATTGCCGTCGCGCGCTCCCGAACCGGGAACCACTCCGCCACTGCCTTGGTGGCAGCCGGAAACCCGCCGCCCTCGCCCATGCCCAGCAGGAACCGGCTCACGGCAAGCATTCCGAAGGCAGATGCCAGGCCATGGCTGGCGCAGGCCACCGACCACCAGATCATGATCAGCAGGAAGCCCTTGCGCGTCCCAAGCACGTCGATCAACTTGCCCCCGCCCGCATACATCAGGGCGTAGGCGGTGAGAAATGCCGCCTGCAATTGGGAGAACTGCGTGTTGGAGATAGGGATATCGGACTGGATGGCCTTGATGGCTACCGGAAGCGTCTGCCGGTCGAAGTAACTGATCGCAATTGCCGCGCCGAGTAGCAGCGCCATTCGCCAACGCAAGGAAACAGTCATGTTATTTCACGATCAACTAATACTCTCCGCGCTACTGGGCTTGGCTGCCGCAAGCACCGCCCAAACCATCTCAAGTTCCAGCAGGCACAATTTCCAAGGATTCGGGGGACAAGCCCTGGAAATTGCAGAAGGCTAGAGTCTTACTTCTACCGGGCTGCCTTCAAAGACAATGTCGCGCGTCACGCTTTCACCTGCCACTCGAATGACGATGTTGCGCCGCGCGGGCGGCAGCATCTTCGAGCCGGCTGCCAACCGCAGGGCAAGCTGTCGCCGGCGATCGTTCCAGGCGATATTCACGCGCATGAACTCTCCCTTCCTGTAATTGAAGGTGTCGCCGTCGTCTTCGTACAGCGAGAAAGTGGCGTCGGCGCCGGGGTAGACCCATAGAGTCAACGGACTATCGACCTTCTCTCCCGTATATTGTTTCACTGGTCCCATCGGAATCACAGAGCCGGCACGAACATACAACGGCATGGTGGCCAGATCGACTTCGCGGGTAATTTCCCGCCCGCCCTGCAACTTGTCCATTTTCCAGAAGTCATACCACGTGCCTTGCGGCAAATAAACCTGCCGCGATGTCGCCCCCTGCTCGACCACCGGCGCGACAAGGATGGAGCGGCCCCACAGATATTCGTCGCCGCGCGCGACCGCCGTCGCATCGTCGGGATAGTGTAACCATAGCGAGCGAAGCATCGGCACGCCGGTCTCGCACGCTTCCTTGATCAACGAATAAAGATAAGGGAGCATCTGGTAGCGCAGTTCGAGGTATTTCTTACAGATCGGTTCAATGGCGGCATTGTGCAGTTCCTTCGGATCCGGGTCGTAATCAGTCACCTCGGGAAAGCCGACTTCACCCGTATTCCAGCCCCAAGGGAGGCGCAGTCTCCAATCCCGCCCGTGCGAGCGGAACAGCGGATTGAACGCTGCGAACTGGAACCAACGCACGTACAGTTCTCCGGTAAGTTCCTTGGTGGGGATGAAGCCGCCGATGTCGGTGCCCCAGAATGGAATACCGCTCAGCGCGGTGTTGACCGCGAGGGGGATGTGAGTTTTCAGCGTTTCCCAGGTCGACTTGACGTCGCCCGACCAAAGGAAGGCGCCGTACCGTTGCATGCCCGCGTACCCATTGCGATGCAGCGCGTACACACGCTGATTGGGCCGCTCGCGGAGTGTCCCTTCCCAGTACATGCGAATGCGCGCAAGGCGGGACGGTGCGTCCAGTCCATCGCCCTGGTCGGGCCACCAGCCATCAATGCCGAGATTAAGCAGCGGCTTGTGTACCGGCCAGTAACAGCTCACTTGGCGGTCGGGTGGCCAGCGGTTATCGGCCGTCCGGCCGCTCGGCAGCGGTGGCGCCGTACACGGATCGGTCACGGCCCCGGTCAGACGGTGTCCTTCCAACACTGTGTGCAGCACGATCTTGAAATGCTCATCGTGCAACTGCTGGATAGTGCGCTTGGGGTCCGGGAACGCCTTGGCGTTCCAGTTGAACTCTCCGTTGTGGGTGTTCCAGCCGTTCGGGCAAAAGTCCGTGCCAAGGTAAATCATGGTGTCGCAAGGAAGCTTCTTCTCGCGAAACTTCCTGGCTTCCTCCAGGATCTCCTCGGGCGGCCCCTGCGTTCGGTGCGATTGCTGGTAGCCGAACGACCACAGGGGAGGCATTTCCGGGTAACCCGTGAGCTTCGCATACTCAGCAAGAATCGCCGCCGGGGCTTTGGCGCCGATGATGAACACGTCAAGCGGTAGGGCCGATTGCGTGTTCGCTGGCAGGAACAGCCCTTCTTTTGCGGTCAGGTCGAACGAACCCAGGGGTTGATGGATGTACATTGCCCAGCCGCACGTTCCGATGATGAACTGCACGGGTACCTTGGCACCATGAGTGAAAAGTTTGTAGCCTGCCTCGGAGCCGTCCTGGCCGTTGCGCATCTGGTCGACGCTGCCGCGCTTGTCGAACTGCGGCCCCCCCTCGCCCAACCCGAACACGGGTCCCTCGCCCAAGCGAAAACTGATTTTGCCCGTAGTGGCGTCCACTTTTAATTCCT
Organism: Candidatus Solibacter sp.; assembly: GCA_025358475.1. GTDB lineage: Bacteria > Acidobacteriota > Terriglobia > Bryobacterales > Bryobacteraceae > Solibacter. The sequence goes on along the minus strand of JANYJN010000726.1, from coordinate 770 downwards.
GCACCAGGCGGCCGCCCTTCGCCTCCACCCGAATCATCAGGGGTGCCGCGGTGACTGTTACTTCGAGGTCGCCGCATTTCACGCGGCGCGAACTGGAGGCGCTGCGCACTCGTATCGCCGGCTGGCCCCAGTCCTCCTTAACAAGTGCGCCGTCGGAAGGAATCGGGCGAAGCTGGCCGTTGTCGAGGGGCAAGATCGTGAGCCGAACGTGCTCCGCGCTGACGGAAGTCAGGGCAATTTCCACCGGGAAGCCGGCGATTTGAATCGGCGACTCTTGAGCCCGCGCTATCCCCTCGCCAAGGAGCACACCGGCTCCCGCCGCCGCATTCTTCAACGCTTGTCTGCGAGTGACTGGTTCGTTCATCGTGCCGACCTCTCATAAATTCGGAGCAGGCCGACTCGGGCAATTGCCAGTCTTGGCGATGATTGTGATCTGCGGCGAAAACTGGGCGTCCCCATTTCAGTCTCCTTTCCGATTGTGCCTAGGTACATCTTGATACATCAGACAACCAGATGACCATATGGTCGGATTTAGTATAATAGTGTCTGACATTCATGTCAATGCAATAGTCCAATTAAATTGGTGTTTGCAGTCCCACATAAGTTTGGGAAAGCGGCGGTTTTTCCGGGCGGTCAAACATCACCGCCGATCAGGGGCGATGCCCCAGCGGACACGCGGGATCCTGGTTTCGACGTCATTTGACTTCGAGTGTTCCTTTCAGCCGGATGTCGTCCGAAGAACTGCCCACCATCACGTCGAATGCGCCCGG